>JAICPX010000201.1 GCA_025929635.1 Chitinophagaceae bacterium | reverse complement strand
TTTGCAGATGCCACCATTAATCTCACTTCTGTTCCGGGCGTTAAATATGTTTCTTTCGCTATGGATACTTTTAGTCATGCCGGCAGCACAACAATTGGACGTGCGGAGTATAAAAACTGGAAAAGACAATAGTTCATTTATATTGCAGCCGTTAATCCATGTAAGGACATGAATAAAAAATTAAGCTGGCTTCGCCGCGCCGGGATTGCTGAGGGAATTTCTTTCCTGGTGTTGCTGTGTATTGCAATGCCGGTAAAATATTTTTTAAAAGAGCCTATGGCAGTGACCGTTGTCGGCTGGATACACGGAATTTTATTTGTCGCTTTTCTTTTTCTTGCATGGGAAGTTAAAACGGATCGCAATAAAAGTGCAAAATGGTTTGGAACCGCGTTTCTTGCCTCTATACTTCCGGCCGGAACGTTTTTCTTTGATAAAAAATTAAAAGAAGAAGAAGCGATCATTTCGGATCAAAGTTGATTGGCTTTGAATACACGAAAGAAATTTTCTCCAAGGATCTTCTTAATATCCTTTTTGGAATAGCCTCTTTCCAGCAGTGCTTTTGTTATTAACGGAAAATCCTGCACCCCATTCAATTCCTTCGGGCCTGCTTCAATACCGTCAAAGTCGGAACCCAGACCAACATAATCAACACCAACCAGCTTTACGATATAATCAATATGATCGATCAATAAAGAAAGCGGAGGTTTGATGGCATCGGTTTCCTCTTTATATTTTTCCATTATGATAAAACGGGCATAATCGGGTTGACTGCCGTTTGCGATCAGTGAATCGATCTCAGGTTTATGTTTTCTGCGTATGAGTTGGGATTTTCTGTCATAAGTACTATCGATAAATCCTGCATAAAAATTTACATGAATAACTCCACCATTCTCAGCGATTGCCTTGATCTGGTCATCTTTTAAATTCCTCCGGTGCGGGCAAAGAGCCCAAACGCTGCTATGCGATGCGATGACCGGTTTCTTTGTGTATTTAATAACGTCCCAAAAAGTTTGTTCGCCACTATGACTTACATCGATCAACATTCCGAGTTCATTCATTCGCTCAACGATCTTTATTCCCAGATCGGTTAAACCTTTCTTTCTTACGGAGTCTGCCGGTTGAGGGGATGTCTCGTCTGCCGCAGACGTCGCCCAGCTTGTTGAATTATTCCAGGTAAGTGTCAGGTATCGTGCACCTCTCGCATATAGGTTATCGAGGTTATCAATTTTGTCTTCGATCATGTGTCCCCCCTCAACGCCGATCATCGAAGCCAATCTTTTTTCCCTGACTGCTTTTCGTAATTCGGCAGGAGTTCGCACAATCACCATCCTGTTCGGTGCCCGCCTCGCCCATTCGTGTACGGAATCGATCTGACGATTGGCAAAAGCATAAGGCTGTTGTTGCTCCGGTCCGCAAAAAATAGAGAATACCTGTACGTCAACTCCACCCGTTCTCATACGAACAAGATCAGAATGTGTTTTACCAAGCAGGTTATCGTCAAAGCTCACTTTCTTTTCGATCGATGCACTTGGAAAGTCGTTATGGGTATCTATTAAAACAGCTTTTCGATGAATGCGTTTGTATTTCTGGCCAACGGCACCACTACTTATTATTAGTATTATAACAAGAAAAAAGAGGCGGGTGATCATTCGTAAAATTGTTTTAAAGTCAAAAGGTAGATAAACTAAATTTATAGAACAAAAAATCATGTTACGTATCAAACATATTATTACAGATGGTCGCGAGCTCGATGCGATCCGTGAACTTTTTCGTGAATATGAAAAGGAATTAGATGAAAATATCTGTTTTCAAAGTTTTGAGGATGAATTAAAAGACCCGTTGAAAAAATATGGGCCGCCTTCAGGTGATCTTATACTTGCTTATTGGGATGACGAAGTGGCCGGCTGTATTGCATTAACCAAAATGAAAGAGGAAGACGCTTGTGAAATGAAAAGACTTTATGTGAGACCGGGTTTCAGAAAAAACAAAATAGGAAAAGTTTTAATAGAGGACCTCCTGGCCTCAGCAAAGGAAAGAAACTACAGGATCATGCGACTCGATACTTTTGAAAAACTTCAACCCGCCGTTCATCTTTATCATCAATATGGGTTTAAAAATATTTCCGCTTATTACAACAATCCCTTGAATGCCGTAGTGTATATGGAAAAGGAGCTTTGACTACCCGGATAACAATCATGGAAAGCGGTGATGAGAGTCACCGATGTTTTAGTGACCTGCACGTAGATTTACAGTGAATTCATCTATGCCGAACAGGTTTTTGAAAATATTGCTTGTTTGCGCACTATGCTTTGCCATTATTTATGGGATAGCGAAGATGATCGCATTATTTTGAACTCAAAAAAATTTTCTTATGAAAAGAAATATGGGAACGGCCGATAGGGTTATTCGCTTGTTACTGGCAGCGTTATTTGCATACCTGTATTTCGGAGGCATCGTTACAGGTACCTGGGGTATCGTACTCGCTGTTGCCGGTCTTGTTTTTGTATTAACAGGCGTATTTGGTTTCTGTCCGCTATATGTACCGTTTGGGATACACACCTGCCCGGCCAAAAAAGCAAGCAGGTCTTAGTCTTTACTGCCTTTGTCTCCCACAAACCACTGCTCTTTGTTTTTGAACAAAACATTGAAGGTGGTCAGTGAACCATAGCAGCGGGTGATGTATTGCTGGATATTCACTTTTTCCTCATCACTCAGCGTCTTGCTGCTGTTTATGTTTTGTTCCAGCACTCTTAGCCGGTCACGCAGCATAACGACTTTATGAAAGAAATCCTCAATGGGGATCTCTTTTGGTTTTAGCGATTTATCCGCCGGTTGAAGGATCATCATTCCTTTTAACCACCTGTCACCAAGGGGAACTATTTCAGAAAGCCCTCCCCACAATCTTAAAATTTTCAGCAGCGACTTTTCTACTTCTGAATGCGTTTCTATTTCTTCAGTTACATTTTCCGGTATGATCTCATCAAGTTTATTATCAGTTTTCTCAATTTCTTTTATCCCATGATTGATAAACGAGATCAGGTAAGTGGCATAACGAACACCAACGATGACACCGGGGCCATATTGGGTGTGTTGTAATCTTGTTCCAATGCCAAGGGTTGTTTGTTCCATGAAATAAGTTTAAAAGATTTAAGATGTTTAAGAATTTAATGTTTGTCTGATAACTATTCTGAACTATTGACTAAAGACTAATCACTAACGACTCACTTCAATGCCTGGTATATCAATGGCTTGATCCTGTCCCCGTAATCCCAGTGTTCGGTAGGCCAGATGTTTCGCATAAATACCACGACCATTTTGCTTTTTGGATCGGTCCAATAATGCGACGCAAACATTCCATCCCAACCATATGAACCAGCAGGTATCATCGTTGTTCTTTCAGCATATTCGGTGAGAATTCCAAAACCCAAACCAAAACGACGTGTTTTATTTGCATCACCCCACATTAACAGGTCACCGATCTGGTTGCTCGTCATCATTCTTATTGTTGCAGGTGATAAAATTCTTTTTCCGGAAAGTTCACCACCATTCAGCAGCATTTGACCAAATAATGCATAATCATAAGCAGTTGAAGCCAGCCCGGCGCCACCGGAGAAATAGGTACCGTCTGGTGTTTTTGGAAAATCTCTTGAGAAAATTCCATTTAAACTGATCAATGAATCCTGTATCCGAATTTTATTATTGCCCTGGCTATAAAGCTCAACCAGCCTGGATTGTTTTTCTCCAGGCAAAAAGAAATAAGTATCCTTCATGCCAAGCGGTCTGAATATTTTTTGGTGTAAATATTTATCAAGCGACATCCCGCTGATCACTTCAATTAAATATCCGAGCACATCGGTGTTGAGTCCGTAATAAAATTCTTCACCCGGTTGCACAAGCAGGGGAAGTTTAGCAAGTCTTGTTATTACTTCTTTTAATGTTGAATAAGGAGTGCCAATGCCACCGTTGATATTGTTCTTATAATAGATCGCGTTGGCGGTTGCTGAACCTATTTGTGCGTAGCCAATGCCCGAAGTATGAGCAAAAATATCTCGAATGGTAATTTCTTTTTTTGCAGGAACGGTTGTATAGGTTGTATCGGCAGCATTGTATTTCTCAAGAACAACAGGATTTTTAAATTCAGGGATGAACTTTGAAAGAGGATCGGTCAGGAAAAATCTCCCTTCTTCATACAGCATCATTGCGGCAACGCTGATGATCGGTTTTGTCATTGAGGCTATGCGGAAAATATGATCGGTTCTCATGGGGATATTTTTTTGTTTGTTCGCAAAGCCAAATGCCTTGTGATAAACAATTTTTCCATTACGAAGGATGATCATGGTGGCACCGTTCAGCTGGTCTTCTTTTATCCATTGATTAATATTAACATCAAGTTGTTTCAGTCTTTCGGAGGACAGGCCCTGGGTCCCCGGTGCAACTTGCTGAAGCATCGTTTGTGAGAATGAAACACGAAAAAACAAGATCAAAACAACAGTAAAATTGAATGCCAGACCACGGTTTAAACCGTGGGCCGGGGTGATTGCCGAAATCAAATGTTTCATGTCATTACAAATGAAAGTAAATTGAATCTTAACCGGGCAGTAAGTTAATTTTCTTTTTGTAACCACGCACCGCTTTTCTGCAGCTTATATGCTTCATAGCATTTTTTTATGTAGAATTGAAAATCATAATCGCTCGTGAAAAGAGATAGCTCGTAGGATGGTCTGCAGATCAGCATAAAACTATCTCTTTCTGCGCCCACTAAACCCGTGAGACGAAGTACCAGTGCTTTATTAAAACGATGATCGATGAATTTTTCTCTTTCTTCTTCCAGCAATCTATCCCTGAATTTTGCAGCGCTTTTATTCTTTCTGAACTGGAACATCCTGATGATCTCTTCAAGATCAAAACCAACAGAACCATCGCTGTTCACACTTGGTGATAGTTTTGGTTTTTCCCAGTTAAAGGCTTTTGCATAATCGATCCGGTTTTGAATTGAATCAAGTTTATAGGCTCTTGGTCTTACAATGATTTCCTTTAACACAGGAATATTGATGTGCAGTGCAATGTCAAAACGTGAAGCATCAAAGATCTTTGCAACAGCATATTTTATTGTGGGTTTGTTCAGGTAACTAAACCATACGGAATCCGTTTCTCTTACCTCTATTTCATAGTTGCCAAAAACATCGGTTACAGCTCCTTTCCCTGATGAAGTCAGGACGCTTACTGAAATGACGGGGTATTTACTTGTGCTGTCATAAACCGTTCCTTTAAGTGTAAAGGTTTGGGCCCCTGTTTCTATCATGACGCAAAAACAGCTGACAAATATGATTATATAGGCTTGTAATTTTCTCAACTACGGCAAGTAACAAAAGAAAATGCAAATGGTAATTTAAAGTGTAGCCAGCAAGGCGACGGCGGCCGGAAAATGCCTGTGCTCAAGCAACTGTACTTTTTTTGCCAGCGTTTCTGCCGTTTCGTTTTCATCGATCAGGCATGTAGCCTGTAAAATGATCTGCCCATTGTCATAAACCTCATCGACATAATGAATGGTGATACCGCTTTCTTTTTCTTTGTTAGCAAGAACCGCCTCGTGTACAGATTGACCATACATTCCTTTGCCGCCATATTCAGGCAATAATGCCGGGTGAATATTGATGATCTTTTTATGCCAGGCTTTAACCAGGCAGGCAGGGATCTTCCACAGAAAACCAGCAAGGACGATAAGATCGATACCCGCATTTCTTAATTCATCAACGTATCCATTGCCACGAAAGAACTTTTCTTTATCAATTAAAAGGGTTGGAATATTATTCTCTTCTGCAATTTTCAACACGCCTGCTCCGGGTTTGTTGCATACGATCAAGGCAATTTCAATTTGCGGAGTCTGCTCCTCCCTCTCCGCGTCATTGCGACTGCGAGCTTGCGAAGCAGGAAGCAATGGAGAGGGAGGTTGGGAGGGTGAGGTTCGGGTAGTAAAATATTCAATGATCTTTTCTGCATTGGAACCGGCACCGGAAGCGAAAATGGCGATTTGAATCATCTTAGATTTTCAAAGCAGCAAAGTTGTAACTTTTCAGTATGAGAATAGTTATCCTGTCATTTTTATTTCTGATGGTAAACCAAATATCTTTTGCGCAAAATGATTGTATTGACAAACCTTACCCGGCCCCTTCACTCAGCGATTCGGTGAGAAAATCTTTTGAAGCCAATCTTCGTTCCGCAGAGAAAAAATATCATGCCGACAGTACAAACGAGGAACATATAATATGGTATGGCCGCAGACTTGCCTACCTGGGAAAATATAAAGAAGCGATAGGCATATTTACAAAGGGCATTAAAATAAATCCGGATAATGCACGATTTTACAGGCACCGCGGGCATCGTTATATCACGCTTCGTTGTATTGACAATGCGATCGCCGATCTGAAAAAAGCGGTAGAACTCAGCCGTGACCAGGTGGATGAAATCGAAGCCGATGGCATACCCAATGAAAAAAATATCCCGACAAGTACCTTACAAACCAATATATATTATCATCTCGGCCTGGCTCATTTTCTCAAAGGAGATAACCGGCAGGCATTGCTCGCCTGGGAAAAATGTCTTGACATTTCCGATAACGACGATATGAAAGTGGCTACATTGAACTGGCTGAATGTTGTTTTACGAAAAATGGGAAGACAAAAGGAAGCCGACCAACATTTATCAGAAGTGAAAGCTGATATGGAAATAATCGAGAACCATGATTATTTCGACATTTTGTTTATGTATAAAAACGGGAATGACAGCAAACTGGTTGGAAAAACAAAAAGCCAGGAGACACTCAGCAACGCCACATTGGGTTATGCACTTGGAACTTATTATCAATCGAAGGGAGACCGGGAAAAAGCAAAACAGCTATTTGAAAAAGTGGTGTCAGGAACGCAGTGGAGCAGTTTCGGGTTTATTGCTGCTGAAGCTGAACTGGAGAGAATGAAGTAGGAAGTCTGAAGTCTGATAGTTCCCAATTGAAAACTCTTTACTGGTCGGATCAATTTCCCACTTCTGGCTTCCGATTTCTGACTTCCGACTTCCGACTGCCGGCATCAGATTTTATCACCCCTATTTTCTGCCCGAGCTTTCGTGTATAATTTGAAAAGAACCTGAACTGGCCGAAAGGAATACTGACCATTAATACCATGATTGGCCAGATGATGGTGACCAGGAGTATATAAATGATGGCCCAAAGCCAGTCAAGCTCAACCGACAATAGATTCATGATCTTTTTTCCAGCAAAGCCTGTCAGGCTTCCACCGATGGCAAAGGTGCAAAGAATCAACGCCAGTTGCAACGCATTTACTTTCCATTTTTGTTTAAGTCTTTCAAACATGAGTAAAACCTTTCATCAAAGCGTTGAAACAATGCCTGCGAACTGCGCAAAAATCGGATAAAACAGGAATGATTAATAACAAAAAAAAATTTGTTTTACAAACGTTGACACAGTAATGACAAATATCAATCAGCTTTATTAAAAACAAATCTGAATTCCGCTGAAATCCGCTCTGGTAGCGGATCAAAAAAAATTTAGACGCATTGAACTTTTGTTCACTTCCTGACTTATTTTTGCAACCGGTTAAGAGATTTTATCCACATTTCTTTAGATCTAATTGCTTCTATGATTCCAGATAGATACCTCAATCCAAAACAGCTATTACTTCTTACCAGTTTCTTTGTTTTTTCTTTTTTAAATACCAATGCGCAGGATGGCAAGGCAATATTCATTGCAAAATGTGCCAGCTGTCATACGATGGGTAATGATGGCGCTACAGGGCCTGACTTACAAAATGTTGTTTCAAGGTGGGACGGTGATACCAATAGGGTTAAACAGTGGATACTCGATAATGAAAAACTTGCAAAATCAGGAGATGACTATGCCATTAAAATGAGGGCTAGTCGAACAGCGTTTATGAC
>JAICPX010000477.1 GCA_025929635.1 Chitinophagaceae bacterium | reverse complement strand
ACCTGGGCCAACAATACAAATGGGCAAATATCAACACCATTGGAGCTGATCTTCAGCTCCTCACTATCTCAGGTTGGAACGAAAAATCATTTACCAATAAACCAATCAACTTCGACCAGTTGAAAAATGTACAGGACCGAATGCTGGGGTATTTGGAAAACAATGGTTATCCCTTTGCAAAGATCTTTCTTGACAGCATTAGCCTGGCCGAAGACAGCGTGTCTGCAAACCTGGTGGTTGATAAGGGCCCGCTATATAAAATCGACAGCATTCGTGTGTATGGCAATGCCCGGATCTCCAATGATTTTTTACAACATTATCTCGAAATTCCTAATGGAAGCATTTATAGCAGGGAAAAGCTGATGGGGATTACAAAGAAGATACACGAATTAAGTTTTGTCGAAGAGGAACAACCCTCAAACATGAGCTTGTTGGGTACTGGTTCAGTTTTGAACCTTTATCTGAAACAAAGACGAAGCAGCCAGGTAAATGCCTTAATTGGTTTCTTGCCAAATAATGATCAGCTCTCGTCAAAAAAATTATTAATCACCGGCGAAGCAAATATTCACCTGCGAAACGCTTTTGGCGGCGGCGAGGCGCTTGGTCTGAACTGGCAGCAACTCCAGGTAAAATCGCCGCGACTGAATATTTTTTACAGGCATCCGTATCTTTTTCGTTCTCCTTTAGGCGTTGATTTTGCGTTTGACATGCTTCGAAAAGATTCAACTTACCTGAATATAAATCTGAATTTTGGTGCCAGCTATGTGTTGTCGGAATCAGAATCGGGGAGGATTTTTCTGCAACACTTTCAGACTATCTTAAGCCAGGGAGTTAATAACGCACAAGTAATTGCAACAAGAACATTGCCCGATATAGCCGATCTTAAAACGGATGCAATAGGAGTAGAGTTTGAAAAGAGCAAAACAAACTACAGGTTAAATCCCAGGAGCGGTTATGAATTTAAGATGGGTGGTTTGGCCGGTATAAAAAAGATCAAAAAAAATAATGCGATCCTCGAGTTAAAAGACCCATCTGATCCAAATTTTGATTTTGATGATCTGTACGATACGGTGAAATTGAAATCATATCAATTGAGGTTTATAAGCTATGTTGCCAAATATTTCCCGGTCGGGAAACAGGGCACATTCAAGACAGCCATTAACGGCGGCGCATTGCTCAGTGATAATATTTATCGCAATGAACTTTTTCAAATTGGTGGCTACAAATTATTGCGTGGATTTGATGAAGAGAGTCAGTACGTTTCTCAATACGCTGTTGGTACATTAGAGTATCGCTATCTTATAGGATTAAATTCCTTTTTCTTCGGTTTTATGGATGGCGGCTGGGGAAGAAACAATAGCCGCAATTCAAAAAACACACATGGCTATTTTGGTACAGGATTAGGTCTTGCACTGGAAACAAAAAGCAGCCTGTTTACAATTGCATGGGCGGTGGGTAAAAGAGATGATGCACCATTTAATTTGCGACAATCAAAGATCCATCTTGGGTTTGTAAATTATTTTTAAACAAGTTTATACTTTCATTGATAAAAAATGCCACAAAAGTGGTATTGACTTTTGCAGTTTGGGAGTAGTAACTTGATGATATTCTAAAATCATTTAAACTTATTGCTATGAAAAAGAACTTTTTTCTTCCCCCCCCAAGGGGGCTTATCTGCATCTTTTCATTTTTACTTTTGTTTGTGTATTCATGGAAAAAAGATATACAGGAAAAAGAAAACAAAATAATACAAGAAGAATTTCCTACCGGTTCGCCAGGTGGTAGTGGTTCTACATCATGTGTCGAAACACTCCAAAATGGTTTTGATACCGTGGAAGCACAAACCGTATTGGGTTTTAGATTGCAAAACAATCCATATTCCGTTGCAGTTATGCAACAGGCGGCTTTGAATTTATATGGACACACAAACGGAATTGCAGTAAACAAGTTATATGTTAGAGTAAGGCCATCGGGTACTGATCAGTTAGAATTGCTAGAGAATCTAAATATACCTCTGTTCGATTATCCATTAGATTTATGAAGTTGTAAAAGAAGGTGATTATTACCAACAAGGTAATGGGCCTGAAGACATGCCATGGTTTTATACTGTTGTAGATGCAAATTTCACTCCGCCTTCCGGAATTCAATATGAAATTCTTGAACAAGTCTATATCCCAAATTACAATCTTCTACTTGAAGCCGAAGCATTCCGAATTACTGGAAATCCTCTAAATAATCTTTGCGATGGTGGGACTGATTACCGTCTTCCAAATCCATGTGATCCAAATGACCCTAATTGTATGGATAGTGGTGGTGGCGGAACCGGTGGCGGTGGAGTAAATACAAACAGGCCGCAGGGAGCTATCAGGGTTTTTGATATAAATCTTATGGATGCAAGACCATTGAGAAGAGCAATGGTTGTTGCAAAAAATTTCTTGAAGATAGAAACCGTTTATACCGATGACGCCGGCAGATTTACCTGCACAAAGAATTTTAATAGAGTAACGATAACTATCAAATTCAAAAATAATCATGCTCAAATAAAGGGACTCCGTGGAGCTAGATTGTGGCAGCTTTTTTTTCCAGTTGAGGCCAACCTTGGTAGGCTGAGAGGAGAATTGAATAATATAGACAGGACTATATTTAGAAATGACGAAGTAAGATCAAGAGGTATGAGACATTGGGTAGCTGCAACTGTGCATAATAATGTCCTTGAATTTTCAGATATGGCAAATCCTGATGAATTATTCCTACCGAATAATCAAATCAAAATATTTATTAGTCCGGGTGCAAGTGCAGCCTCTGCACCAATGTTTGTCCAGAGAGGACCCGTTATTCCCGAAATTCACAAGTTATATTTCTTCCGAAAATTTATAGCCAATTTAAGTTTAGGCAATTTTGCATTGTATTATTATAGTTGGTTACCAAGTCATCTTTCACGGCTAGTTGACATTGTATTTGGCTATAATAAAGTACTTGAGTTATTAGATTCAGATGATATTAGCGAAACAATTTTCCATGAGCTAGTGCATGCTGCTCATTATGCTAAAGTAGGGGGTGATTGGTGGCACAATTTTGTTAATTCAGAACTTATTGAAGGTGCAAATAACGATGGGACGGATTGGGATACTTATGGACATGGTAATACTGAACGATCCCCAATAATTGCATTAGGAGAAAGTTGGGCAGGGATTTGATTATAGAAACGGAACCATATGGCAATTCGGGACGCAAGTTGCAATTACCGGCCTAAATGCTCATTTGAATTTATTAGAAGATTTTGACCCTGGGCGAACAAATGATCCTTATTTCTGGATTCCTCAGGGGCTTTTTAATGATCTAACTGACAATCGAAATGACGTTGCTTTTGCGAGAGTTAATTTAGATGATCAAGTTAATGGATATACCAACCTTCAATTTTTTAATGCAATGGATGTAGACATTTCAAGTTTACAAGCTTATAGAACTCGATTGTTAGCGGAAAATGCACCCAATAATCAAGCGGCAGGAGTAATAACAATTTTTAATTTTTATGGTTACTAAACATAAAATCTTAGTCATTATACTTGTCATTATTGCAGCAGTTAGCGTCTTTGCAAAGTGCAAAAAGAATTGTCCATTGGTCCTATATAATTTTGAGTTGGGAATAATTGCGAGGCCAGACTTAGATTCTTT
>JAICPX010000252.1 GCA_025929635.1 Chitinophagaceae bacterium | reverse complement strand
GGCAAACGACTGCAAATTGAATGAAGCTATCAATGCCATCTTCAATGGAGAAAAGATAAATGAAACGGAAGGTCGAGCCGTCCTTCATACTGCATTAAGAAACCTTTCCAAAGAACCGGTATATGCTGAGGGCAAAGATGTGATGCCCGATGTACGAAAGGTATTAAAGCAGATGAAGAACTTTTGCAATCGTGTACATGAAGGAAAATGGCGGGGTTATACGGGCAAGAGAATAAAATATATCGTAAATATTGGAATAGGAGGAAGTGACCTGGGTCCATTAATGGTTACCGAGGCTTTGAAACCATATTGGCTTGAGGATATTCAAACCCACTTTGTTTCAAATGTTGATGGTACTCACATTGCAGAAGTATTAAAAAAAATAAAACCTGAACGTACACTCTTCCTGATCGCTTCCAAAACTTTTACCACCCAGGAAACAATGACAAATGCATTTACGGCAAGAGAATGGTTTCTTGAGCACGCCATGGACGAGAAGCATATTGCAAAACATTTTGCAGCACTAAGCACTAACGAAACCGAAGTTGTCAAATTTGGTATTGACAAAAGGAACATGTTCCAGTTTTGGGATTGGGTTGGCGGCCGTTATTCACTCTGGAGCGCTATTGGTTTATCCATTGCATTAACGATCGGGTATAAAAATTTTGAAGAGTTATTGGCTGGCGCTTATGATACTGATCAGCATTTTAAAACAAAATCGTTTGATCAAAATATCCCGGTATTGATGGCTTTGATAGGCATCTGGTACACCAATTTTTTTAACGCCGAAACTGAAGCTATTCTGCCTTATGACCAGTACTTGCATCGTTTCGCGGCGTATTTCCAACAGGGCAATATGGAAAGTAATGGAAAGTCGGTTGACAGAAATGGAGAAGCGGTTGAATATGCGACAGGCCCGGTCATTTGGGGCGAACCCGGTACAAATGGTCAGCATGCATTTTATCAGTTGATCCACCAGGGCACACGGATGATACCCTGTGATTTTATTGCCCCGGCCCAATCACACAATCCAATTGGTGATCATCATCAAAAGCTTATGAGCAATTTTTTTGCACAAACTGAGGCATTGATGAGCGGGAAGACAGAAGAAGAGGTAACGAAAGAGTTAGAAAGATCGGGCTTAAATATTGATGCAATCTCCAAGCTACTCCCCTATAAAGTATTTGCAGGCAATAAACCAACAAATTCATTTTTGATTAAGAAGATAACTCCTTTTACACTGGGTCAATTGATTGCATTCTATGAGCATAAGATCTTTGTCCAGGGCATTATCTGGAATATCTACAGTTTTGATCAATGGGGCGTTGAGCTCGGAAAACAACTTGCCAATAAGATTTTACCTGAATTAAAAGATGATCAAAAGATATCGTCGCATGATTCTTCAACCAATGGACTAATTAATATTTTCAAGGAAATGAGAAATGATCTAAATTGACTGTAATAAACCTCCGACTAATGCCATGCATGGCGCCTGACCTGTCTCAATTCAATATGCCCAATGCCGGTAGCGGAATAAAAATAACAGGGATGCCACCCGGTTCGAAGCCACGCATCCCCATCATGCCAAAGGAAAAATAAATTAAAAGCCCCTTCCAGTTGAAAGGGGCTTGACTATAGTTGGTTTAGGCTTACTTCATTGCTTTTAAGTTATAGACTTTACCACCTGTTTCGACTTTTACTGAATAAATACCCTGTGCGAGCCTGTTGCCCAGGTTTATTTGTAATGCGCTCCGGACATAATTATTATATCCTGCTTCATAGATCTTGCTACCCTTCATGTCATATACACTTACAGATACTTTACTATTTGGAGTTTGTGCAAACTGGATATTTATTTTATCGGTGAACGGATTGCCGGCGAGATAAACATCCTGCCTGCCATACATATTTTTCACCAATACAACATCACTGTAATCAAATGTATTGTCGATATCAACCAGTTTCAGGCGGTAATAGTTGAATTCGATTGCGCGTTGCGGATCTGTGAATGAATAATTTCTTGTTGTATTGCTATTGCCCGCACCGCCAACAAACCCGATCTTTTTGAAATTGAACCCATCGTATGATTTCTCAATTTCAAAGCCTTTGCTGTTTTGTTCGAACACTGTTGACCAGTTCAGCTTTACGCTTTCATTCTGCAGCTTTCCGGTAAAGCTCAACAGTTCAATTGGCAATGTTCCGGATGCACCAGGAATTCCTGCACCAAACCCTGAGAAACCGTTACTGAATGTATAGCTCAAGGTATAGCATGTTCCCATTGTTCCCAATGTTGGCGTCACTACCTGGACTGTACCAACACCATCTGGCTCGGGTATTGATGGAGTTACATTGCCGATCTGGCCTGGCAGTTTTATCATCTGGATATTTGCCCAGGATTGACCCGTTGCTGTTTGCCAGCCGGTAACCTCCGCTGCCGTCATGTAGAAAGTAATTGTATACTGACCGGAAGCATTATTGTTTGCAGGAATAACCCTGAGAGTTTTATTCATCAGATAGTTGGCAGTGTTTGTATTCCAGAACTGGGAGCTGCCCGTTCCTGCACGATCGATCTCAATACTTGTACAACCATAATCATGCGAACTTAGATTCTGAATTCTTGCCAGTAACTCACCATCTGCCGATGAATAGAAATATACATCTGCATTTGGTCCCAGATAAATTGACCTGGTCGAATTCAATACTGTTTCAACCGGAGTTTGCGGAATTGATTGTGTAAAAGTGAATAGAGGGCGGCTATCACTGACTGCCGGACCCGTCAAATTACATCCGGCCGTGCCGCCACCGGTTGCTGTTACGATTGCTGTAGCCCTGGTACCGGCACCCAAAGGTGTTGATGTACCCTCTACTACATCAATGCCGGGAATAGGAGCGCCGGCGCCGTTATCAAAACATACCTGTATCAACAAATTACTTGTGCCATTCCATGTAAATGGAGTAGTTAGTGTTATTGTATTCAGCCCGGCTGCAGTTGTAAAGTTGTTTGAATAAACCTGTGTTACCGAAGTTGCATCGAAACCGGAACCAAGGTTTGTGCTTGATGTATTGGCCATTGAAACAGTATAGCCGGTAAATGCAGCTGTTGAGCTCTTAGTAATTACGTTGAATGCTAAGGCAGTGATCTGGCGATTACCAACGAGACCTGCAGCACTTAGTTCAGCTGCAGTTATTATGTATTGACTTTTTGCTCTCCTGCTTCCGCTTTGGAATGGTGACGTGGCACTTGAGTTGATGTCATAATTTGCTACAGCATAACTGGCGCTCGATGCACCTGTTGGAGCAGAATCATTGTCATTGATCGTAAATGTATAAGTTTGATTCGATGAGCCTGCCTGCGCATTTGTTGCTCCCGAAATAGAATAGGTGAGTGTAAAGGTCTGTGATGATTCAACTTCATCGTCATCATAAACTCGCAGGCTTATTGTTTTGGAAGTTGTTGCGCCGTCTGCAAAAACAAACGAATTGGCTGGCGATGAAAAATTACCATTAGTGGTAAATTCATAATCGATACCCTGGGTAGCGCTGCCACCACCCTGGATCGCAACCGTAACGGTTGCATCTCCTGTTGGTGCATTTGCAATTTGCATATCAATTGTATAATCAGTATAAGAACGGCAACCGTTTGTTGAAGTAGTTTGTTCTGTTGCTGAAGCCGATGACGTTGCAAAACTAATATCTGGTGTTGTTGATGTGGGAACTATTGCGGTAAAAAGTCCGCGACCATGTGTTGCAGCGGCAATTGTTCTATCACTGCTGCGATATTGAAGCATATCTATTCTTACGTTAGCCAGGCCAATATTTGTCGGATCCCAATCGGTAGCGCCACCATTCAGGTCGTCTGTCGACCAAACGCCAAGATCAGTTGCTATTAATGCCCAGTCAGAATTTCTCGGATCGAACAATGCCCAACGAACCGGCATGTCAGGAAGGTTTCCTTCCACCGCTGTCCAGGTTGGAGATGCTTGAGTGGCGTTTAATGATTCATAAATACTTGTTACTCCAAAATTGCTGTATGTAACAAGCATGTGATCTTCATTTGCAGGATCGATTGCCACACATGATACACTGCCGGATCCAGACCTGATCACCGTTCCCGCTATCGAAGTACCAGTATTTGCATTGTCAACTCTTACAACCGACCCGTTATTCAAACCAAAATAGACTCTGTTTGACGTTTGCGGTGAAACGGCTACATGGCGAACTCTTCCGCCGGAAAAATTGGTTACAGTTACATGATCGGTACTTGTTCCTCCACTGCCAGCATCATTCCATCTGAAAAATGAGCCTGACCCCGAAGCTCCGTACAGAATATTTGCGTTATCGTCATAATCTGTGGGATTGATAAATTCTCCGGTCGTACCCGAAGGAGCAAAAAATCTTTGAGTAAAAGAAGTACCGCCGTTAAGGGAAACGAAATAGTTGTTGTAAACATAAGAAGTGATCTGCACATTACCATCAGTTTGGTCGATATGGCAAAAGGCTCCATCGCCACCGGTGGGAGTTGTAGTTGAATTCATTCCGGCACTGGTAAACTTTTGGGTCCCGTTGTCCTGTGCGCCAGCGAGGAAATAGTTTGTTGATGTCGGATGGATAGCGCACGCGTAATATTGAGTTACGTTGTAGCTGCTCACTCTGGAAGCGAAAGAAGTACCTCCATCAGAGGTACGGTAAATACCACCATCATTACCAACCAGGAATTCAGATGATGAGCCAGGATTGAACGTGATGACATGATTATCCGCATGTATTTGTGCACCTGTGCATCCACCGGCCCAACGGGTAACCTGTGACCATGTAGTGCCGCCATCAGTAGATTTCATCACATCCACCCCACCTATAAATACAGTGTTTGCGTTTGAAGGATCGACAGCGGCAATCAAATCGTACCAGGCCTGTCCCCGGGTGAAGTCAGAACTTGTAGAACCCTGGTCACACCAGCTTGGGTTGGTCAAATTTGTCCATGTGGGTGTACCCGCAGTAGCATTTGAAGTTGACATTATTGTCTTGATGCCGTCTGTATTGGGAGCGTTGTTGTCCTGTATTAACGCGTATATCTTATCCTGGTCTGTTGGCGCACATGCTAATTCTATACGTTCTTCATCAGCAGCAGAATTATAGATCTTTGTCCAGTTTATACCGCCATCTGTTGAACGATAAATACCATCGGATGATAAAATACCAACACTGCAATAGATGTATCCGTTTGCGGCGATCTCCAGATCAGCAGCATTATCATTGCTGCCACCCCCTGTTCCATTTCCTAAAACTTTTGTCCAGCTGGCGCCTCCGTCTGTTGATCGTTGGACACCACCGTTTCTCGTAGCCGCCAGCACGGCTCCCGTTCCTGTCACAACAATTTTTTGCAAATAATAGAATGTTGAGGTGCTGGTTGCAGCAAGCTGCGACCAGGATGTACCACCATTTGAAGATTTCCAGATGCCAAGACCGCGGATCGCATCAGCATTAAACCAGCCTTCACCGGTACCAGCATAAATATTTTGCGTGTTAGACGGATCCTGGGCGAGTGTAGTAACAGCAAGATTACCCAGCAGGTCATCGATTCTTGTCCATGTCGGCGAAGCAACAGTTATATCCGTAGTTACCCAGATTCCACCACCAACGCTGCCGGCAAAAACTTTTTTATACCCGTTACCGGCATCATTCAAATCATAAATAAGAGTTCTTGTTCTTCCACCCACATTGTTAGGTCCCCTTTCGGTCCAGTTAATTGCCGGGACAGCAGTGGTTGTCCTGTTAAGTGATGCAAGTTTTTGTAACCGATAATTCTCAGCAGCCATTAATCTTTCTCTCGGAACAATATTTAGCGCAGGGTCTTTTGTTAATTCAAATTCATAAGACATAGCTTTATCGACACCATCTTCACGTTCGAAATTATCGGCGGGCTCTTTTCCTTCTTCCGTTTCATATGCTGACTTGGGTACCGCAGTTTTTTTCTTTGAGAGTTCTTCCCAGGTGAAGTAGCCGAAAATACATAGCAGTGCTGCAAGCACTATAAGGGTAGACTTGTTTTGCATAGAATTTGGATTTATCAGTACATTAACCTATTTAGGTTAAGTGTCTAAACGAAAACAAAATATAAAAATTGCCGCAAAAAAAAGCCCTCAAATTACCTGAGGGCTTTACTAAGTATTGTTACTTAAACAGGTGTCACCATTTGTCTACTTCCTCATGGGCGCCGCTATCTGAAGCAGCGGGTGTGGGTGTGGATGCCGGTGCACTTTCTGTTTTATCATTACTTACTGCTGCCTCTGGCATTTCTGTTTCGCCATTTTCTGAAGGCACATTGTCATGATTAAATGCATCAAAGTCAAAGTCGGGCATCAATTCGGTCTTCACATAATCAACCGCTTCACCTAATGCTTTAATGAACTTATTGAAGTCTTCCTTATAAAGAAAGATCTTGTGACGATCATACCCATTATCATTAAAGCGCTTCCGGCTTTCTGTAATTGTCAGGTAATAGTCATTACCACGGGTTGTTCTCACATCAAAGAAATAAGTCCTGCGTTTTCCAGCACGAATTCTCTTGCTGTAAATGCTCTCCATTTTGTTTTCGTTATTCTCGTACGCCACAGTTAGTTTTTTACTGATTAATAATCATGTTCTTAGGAAGTTACAAATATAATTATGATTTTGATT
>JAICPX010000154.1 GCA_025929635.1 Chitinophagaceae bacterium | reverse complement strand
TTATACTTTCATGTCTTAAAATAAATTGTTTATGAAAAGTATTGTTTTGTTCGCTTCTATTTTAAGAATAGCGTTGATCACTGCGATCATCGGCTTTGCAGTGTATGCAAACGCGCAAAGTGTTGCCATCAACACAACAGGTAATTCAGCGGACGCCAGTGCGATGCTGGATATATCAAGCACAACAAAAGGTTTTTTACCGCCACGTATGACAACCATACAGCGCACAGGTATTCCTTTGCCAGTTAATGGTTTGATGGTCTTTGATACGGATACCAAATCATTCTGGTATTTTTCAGAAATATGGAAAGAAGTTACGAATGCCGGTGGTGGAAACTTTGCTCTTCCTTACAGCGGTTCCTATTCCGATCCATACAAAATATTTTCGATTGCCAACACCAGCTCTGCAAATGGTTCAAGTGCCATTTACGGTAAGAGCGGAAGTACTTTTAGTGGCTTGCTTAGCAGCTATTCGGTAGGGGTCTGGGGCGATAATACAAATTCAAATGGTTATGGAGTTTTAGGAACCAGTCATTCAGGAGTTGGGATCTTTGGATCCTCTTCATTAGATCATGGAGTACATGGATATACTTCAAATATGGCGGGTTATGCCGGCGTTTATGGCACCAGCTCCAACAGCAATGGTATTGGAGTTAAGGGTGAAGTTAATAATGGAGGTTATGCAGTGTATGGGGTTAATAATGGTGGCCAGGGAAACGCAGGTTATTTCTATATCAATAATACGTCAAACAATAGTGATGCAGTTGAAGCATTGACCGTTGGCACCCGCCGGGCTTTAATTGCAAGAATAAATAATTCGAACAATACAGCAGAGGCATTGCATACAAGTACGAATGGGAAGGGAAGGGCCTTGTACGCCGGCGTATCAAATGCATTGAATACAGAAGATGTTGTCTACGTTAATAATGCGGGTATTGGTGATGGAATACATATTTCATCCACGGGTGCAACAAGCAGTAATTGGCTGATAAGGGGTTTCAACAATGGTGTCGGTGGTGGCATTGCCATCGATGTAAATAATGCAAACGCCACCGGTCATGGAATACAAGTTGTAAATGATGGGAGTGGCAGCGGGATCTTTGCAAGATCGGTGAAGGGCAACGCAGGTTTTTTCTGGAATGAAAATACTTCAAACCCTTCATCCGTTATCCGATGCATTAATAATGGAACCAGTTTAGCCGGGGAATTTTCAATAAGCAATGAAACTAGTTTTAGCTCCGTATTATCGGCGACAACCAACGGTACCGGCGCCGGGCTTGTGATCAATAACACGAATGCCAATGCTGTAAATAGCCTGGCCTTGTTCAGAAAGAATGGAATTAGTAAGGCACGTATCGATGGCACAGGTAAAGGCTTTTTCAATGGAGGTACACAAAATAGCGGAGCTGACCTGGCAGAAGCGTTCGGTGTAGCCGACGATATAAAAAATTATGAAGCAGGAGACGTGCTGGTCATTTCAACTGAGAAAGACAGGTCCGTAGTAAAATCAAATGGTGCTTATTCTACTCTGGTTGCAGGTGTATATGCCACAAAGCCCGGTATATTACTTACTGAAGAAGATATTGAAACTGATATTTCTGATAAAGTGCCAATGGGCGTGGTTGGAGTTATTCCAACCAAAGTTTGTCTTGAAGGCGGTGAAATCAAAAGAGGGGACTTGCTGGTGACGTCGTCTATTGCCGGTGTAGCGATGAAGGCGGATATCAATAAAGTGAAGGTTGGACAGGTTATCGGTAAAGCACTTGAAAATTTTACTTCTTCCTCAACAGGTAAGATAAAAGTACTGGTAAATGTAAAATAAAAATGGATCAGATCAGGTATCTAAAAGCTGTCATGATTGCGACAGCTTTTTTATTTCCGGATAATCACTATGCCTGACCGTTGAGTAGTATTTTAAACTCCGCGATATACTCCGTCTCTACTTTTGGACCACGAATTTTTTTTATGAATTTATATCAGGTTAAACTCCATTAACCATTAAACTTTAAATCAATCATTAACAATTAAACATTTCAATCAAATGAAAAAACAATTTCAAATTCTCACAGCAACAATTATTATAGTTGCCCTGGTCTCCTGCAGCAAGCAAGGAGTGGAAATGCCTGAAACAACGCAAACTCCATCTGAAGAGATTGCAACAAGCAGCTCAATATCATCCGGCAGGATCGTGATCGATCCATTGACAGTTGGCCTGGACGCCCGCTATACTTTTGACAAACATCTTAAAGATGTGACAAGGCAACAGGCTGCCGGCAAACAGTTCCCGGCATCTAGAACCGGAGCAATTTATACTACTGACAGAAATGGAATTGCAAATGCAGCGCTTAAATTCAATGGAAGCTATTATGTAGCCATCGAGAATATGCCTGTGCAACAAAACATGTCAATCTCGGTTTGGGTTAAGCGGCTTACTTTTCCTGGCCCTTATCATGCTCCCTCTATTGTTAGGCACAATTCTACAGGTATTGCTCTTATGCAGGATGAAAATGGTTTCTGGGCCAGAGTGCATTCTTATGCCAGTTCTTCTCTTACGACTAGTCTTTATACCGGAAGTTCATTTCCGGCCGATCAGCAATGGCACCATGTAGTGATTACATATGCAGCTGATGAAATGACGATGTATGTCGATAACCAGAAGATCGGTTCCACTTCTAACACATTTACCGTTGTAGACGAATTCACTAAATATTTACTTGGATATGCTCATGGAAATGCCGGGAACTATTGGCAAGGCTCCATCGATGATCTTCGTTTCTACAGCCGCACACTTTCCGCTTCTGATGTTCAGAAATTATATACTCAATGATTATTCAAATCAACCATTAACCATTAAACCTTAATCAATGAAAAAGCAATTTTTAATTTTCGCAACATCCATCGTTGCACTTGCATTCGTTTCCTGCAGTAAAGAAAAAATTGAAACAGAACAACCAGTTATTAACGAGGAAATAGCCACCGCTAAAGGAGGAGGAAGTTCTTCGGCTGTTCCTGGCAGGGATCTCGAAGCCTGGTTTAAATTCAATGGCAACCTGAAAGATGCAACCGGCAAACTTGGTGAAGCCATACCAACAACCAACGGCGCTGATATTTATACAGATGACAGGATGGGCAATCCTGACAAGGCAATAAAATTTAACGGGAGATATGGCCTTGAAATTCCAAATGTGCCAAGTCAATCGAAAATGTCGGTTGCTGCCTGGTTCAGGTTTGTTTATGATAGTATTCAAACTTTTCATGTGGTATATGGTTGGGGTGGACAACCTACACTGGGACAAGTGATGAATAAATACTACGGTGCAATCAGTACGCCGGCTACCACCAGTGTAGTTTCAGACCCTATGGACAACAACTGGCATCATTTAGTGGCTACCTATGATGAAACTAACTTAAAGTTTTATATTGATGGTAATTATATTGGAAGTTCCTTTAATCCATCTGCATCATGGTCGGGGTCATTCTTCCCATATTATGTTGCCGGTTTTTCGACAAATGATTATTGGGAGGGCAGTCTTGATGATCTGGTAATTTATACCCGTGTACTTTCTGCATCTGACGTACAGAAATTGTATAACGCTTATAATTGAGCCTCTGAAAGATAGCAACAGGTTTCAAGGGCCGCCCTGCATTTGCGGGCGGCCTTACCGTTTACTCGGCAGCAGCAACCGCAGAATAAGATGACCGCCGGATCATTCGTACAATCCGGCAAATACTATACTTTTAATAAGTTATGTGCGGGCTTAAAAAAACGGTATATAGAATAACGGTTTTTTTAATCATTAACCTATTGGCTCCTGAGACATCTTTGGCTCAAAAGATACAATCTCCAAAAAGTATTCATTTCTACCATCTCACCACTGAACAGGGACTGTCGGACAATTATGTACGATACATGTGCACGGATAAAATGGGTAACCTCTGGATCGGTACCCAGGATGGGTTGAACATGTTCAATGGGAAAACTGTCACGTGGTTCTTAAAAGAGAACTACCCGCAACTGACCAGTGATTATATACAAAAAGTATATTGCGATGAGCAGGACCGCATATGGGTACTGACCCAATTTGGTTATCCTGTGCTGATTGATGAAAATCGTCGGTTTCACAAGATCAGTCTATACCATAACGGAAAGTTTGCAAGGACCCGCTGGTTTCTGGGCTCAAGGGATCACGGCGTAATCCTATTCACACAAGAAGGGTTTTTTAGCTTATCAGAAAATAAGAACATCCCCGACCAGGATTCTCTTGGCAATGATTTTTTTGTCCCACTGGAAGTAGCGGGCCTGGATTCATTGCTCACAAAAGAGTTTTCGATGATAGAGCCATTTGATGACAACCAGTTTATCCTAAGCTATCCCGATGGTTTTTTTGTCATTGACTTAAAAACAAAAAGTCTCAGCCGGAAGTATTTGTTTTCGAATTTACAAATCCTCGGTAAATGGAAGCAAGACGAATTGCTGGTTTATGACCGGCAAAAGCCAGCGCTGCAATCTATCAATTTGAAAACCCATGTTGTGAGCTGGCCACTACGTGGTATCAAAGATCAGAACGGAAGACCGCTTAGTGCCACGTTGATCGATGCACGAATGATAAATGATGAATCATTACTGCTCTCCGCACAGCTGGAAGGTCTATACCTTTTTAATATCAAAAGCAAGGTACTTACCAATTATCGGCACAATGCAGCTGACCCTACTACATTTATAAATGAATTTCCCAAAACCATACATGTGGGGAACGATGGCTGGGTATTCATTGCTGCCAGTCCTAACGGCCTCAGCTATTTTAAACAGGACGCAGTGATCGGGCAACAACAGATCTTCATGGATAAAAAGGGGAATAGCTATGATGGACATGTGGCCAGCATTTCAACCCGGGACAACAATACATTTTATATAGGTGTGGCCAATAACCTGCTTAAATGGAACCGCAGGCTGAACACCACTGAGTTCCTGGATTATGCCGAGGTCGATGGCAGCAAAATGATCCATAACACCAACGTAACGCATACCATAATTGATGCGATGGATCGCTTATGGGTGGCCACGATTGGACAGGGCGTTTTTGTTCTGGATAAAAATGACAGGTCCATTCTGCATCTCAGTCACGACAGCACAAAACCTAAAGTTATACCCGGTACAAGAGTATATGATATGGACATGAGCCCGGACCAGTTCGTATGGCATGCAGGTACCGAAGGTGTATACCGTATTGATCCGCGCAGTTTTAAGATCGATTACCTGAGCAACACAGCACTCCGCAAGCTCCGTGGAATAACCTGTAATGTTTTGTTTTTTGCTGATAGTGATAATCTCTGGATCGGCTCAGAGCGAAGAGGGGTGTGGCACTATACATTTTCAATGGATACGCTGCGAAATTATGAACCGAAATCGGGATTTATCAGCAACTACATTTTGGACATTAATAAAGATGAACAGGGAAATATTTATGTTGGCACCGACAAGGGCTTGCAAATATTTCTTGCTGACGGAAGGACCAGGCGCATAACGCAGAAAGAAGGGCTTATGCATGCCCGCGCCGAGAATTTAATCCTTGACAAACGAAACCGCATGTGGATTGGCAATGATGTGGGGATAGCCTGTTTCAATATGGCAGACAGTGGTCTTCGCTATTTTGATGAGACTTCCGGGCTCAGCATACAAGGGTTCCGGGTGAGTTCCTACCTGAAGACATCTGATGACGAGCAGATATGGGGCACAGAAAGAGGCATCCAGTATTTTTACCCGGATGACCTTTACAATTACAAGCCCGCATTAAAAGCTACTATCAACCGGTTAGAATCAAGAAATATTGTTACTAATATTACCCGGAAAAACAATTACCGGTTATCAGCCAATGACAACTATGTCACTTTTCATTTCAGCACCATTGAATATTTGCCCAGGCTACGCACTTTTTACCAGTATAAACTTGAAGGTGCCGATAAGGACTGGATAAAAGTGGTGAACCAGAATTTTGTGCGTTATAATTCGTTACCACCCGGGAAATACACGTTCAGGGTAAAAGCCAGTAATGATAATAAAATATGGTACGATGCCGAAAATGAGATCACCCTCGTGATCGCAGTTCCTTTTTATGAATCATGGTGGTTTAAAACGATTGCATTATTGGTAGGTCTGTGTGCTATTTGGTATGTATTGAAGTATTATCAGAACAAGCAACGAAAACAAAGGGAAGAACTGGAAGCACAGGTGGTAATAAATTATTTTGCTTCGCAGATCAACAGGCATTTAAAAACGGAAGATATTCTTTGGGATGTCGCTAAAAACTGCATTAGTAAATTGAATTTTGAAGACTGCGTGATTTACCAGCTTGATGAAGAAAGAAATGTATTGGTGCAAAAAGCCGCCTGGGGCCCCAAACTTGCCAAGGATCTTACCATTGATCAACCTATTGAAATTCCGGTTGGTGAAGGAATCGTGGGCAGCGTTGCAAAAAGTGGGAAACCAGCGTTAATCGGTAATACGGAACTTGACAAAAGATATATAGCCGATGATGCCCGACGACTTTCAGAGCTGACAGTTCCTTTAATTATTAATAATAAAGTGATTGGCGTGATCGATAGCGAGCATTCCCGGAAGAACTTTTTTACCAAACGACACCTCAATATCTTATCCACGGTCGCTGTTTTGTGTGCAACCCAGATCGAAAGGGCAAAAGCAGAACAGGAAGAACAGGAGGCCCAGCTTGTGATCAATTATTTTTCTTCGCAAATACACAGTCGTTATAAGACTGACGACCTACTTTGGGATGTGGCCAGGAACCTGATCGGTAAAATGGGTTTCGAAGACTGTATGATCTATTTATGGAATGATGACAAAACAGTACTGGTGCAAAAGGCAGGTTATGGGTCCAAAGGTTCTATGCAGGCAATTATGGATAGAACAGCGTATCATATACCAAAAGGAAAAGGAATTGTGGGCGCTGCAGTGGAAAGCAGGGTTGGTTTATTAGTAAATGACACTTCAAAAGACCAACGCTACTTTACCGCCGACGAAAAAATAATGTTAAGTGAACTTTGTGTCCCGCTTATTCACAATAACGAAGTGCTTGGCGCCATCAATACAGAACATCACCGGAAGAATTTCTTTACGACCAAGCACCTCAAAATGCTTTCTACCATAGCGGCATTATGCGCAAATCAATTGCAACACATCCGGGCAGAAGAAGAAAAGCAACAAGCCCGCATAGAAGCATTGCAAAACAAGCAAAAAGCAATTGAAACAAGATTGCAGAGCCTGCGCCTGCAAATGAATCCCCATTTCCTTTTTAATG
This sequence comes from Chitinophagaceae bacterium, assembly GCA_025929635.1. Taxonomy (GTDB): domain Bacteria; phylum Bacteroidota; class Bacteroidia; order Chitinophagales; family Chitinophagaceae; genus VBAS01. Next base: position 2,051 of record JAICPX010000154.1, on the reverse strand, counting down.
CGCTGAACTCGGTACAGCAAATGATCTTGGCGAATGAAGAGATGGTGGCAACAAGATACCTGTCTAAATTTTCTAAGTTGCTTCGTACAATCCTGGTGCATAGTGATAAGGAGTTTGTTTCTTTAAGAGAAGAGCTGGAAATACTAAACCTTTATATTGATCTTGAATCCATGCGTTTCAAGGACTCCTTTAATTATGCTATCGAATGCGATGAAAACATTGATACAGATGAAATAAAGCTTCCTACTTTATTGATCCAGCCATTTGTTGAAAATGCTATCTGGCATGGTTTAATGCATAAAGAAGGAGAAAGACTATTGCAGGTAAAGTTCACTGAACATGGCGACAGTATCCATTGCATTGTTGAAGACAATGGAATTGGAAGAGAAAAGTCACGTAAAGTAAAACTGGCAACAGGGCAGGGGAAAAAACATACAAGCAAGGGCATCCAGGTTTCAATGGAACGGCTTGAGGCAATGGGCAATGGGAACGGCAATAAAGGTTCATTGGAGATCATTGACCTGATAGATGAAAACGGCAATGCCGGCGGCACCCGCGTAAAAATTATTTTTCCAACTCAAATTAATTAAATCATGCTTAAAGTGCTTCTTATCGATGACGAAGAAAGAGCCACGGATGCCCTGCGGCTAATGATCGAAAAAACCATACCCGAGATCAGGCAGGTTTTTGTCTGCAATGATTCCAGGAAGGCTGCAGAAATGATTCATGTTTACCAGCCCGGTCTTGTTTTTCTTGATATACAAATGCCACATATGAATGGATTTGAACTGCTGGAAAAACTGCCAAACAAGAACTTTAAGATCATTTTTACAACAGCTTATAACGAATATGCTATACAGGCGATCCGCTTCAGCGCATTTGATTATTTACTAAAGCCGATTGATACCGAAGAACTGCAAGCATCAATTCACCGGTTTTTGGAAAGCAGTGAGGATTACAGGGTGCAATTCGATCTTTTAAAGAACATTATGCATAATATCCAGGCTCCTTCTGCTGATGAATTCAGGTTGGCTCTTCCCACAAAAGAAGGGGTTCATTTTTTAATGCCGCATGAAATTGTGCGCTGTGAAGCAGTGGGCAATTACACAAAATTCTTTACTGATAAGAATCGTACGTATCTTATTTCAAAAACACTAGGCGAATATGATACACTCCTTACACCGCATAATTTTATCCGGACACATAAGAGTCATCTGGTGAACAAGAAATTTGTTTCATTTATCGATCATGATGGCTTTGCAGTATTAAAAGACAATAGCAGGGTAGAGGTGAGCCGGCGGAGAAAAGAAGAGGTGATGACTGCATTAAAGTAAGATTTTGTTTAGAAAATGCAAATAAAAAGGCTCTCATCGAAAATGAGAGCCGTGGTCAATTGTATCCTGTGCTTATTGTATAATTAAAGTTGAGAGTTATCAATTGGCGATTGAGTGATCTTTAATGGAATGTTGGCACCAGCATTTACAATGATCTTCCGGGATTCAAAGCCGGGAACTTTAAGTAAATACATTCCGCTTTTCAAACCATTCACTTGTTGCTGCTGAAGGTTTACCACTTTGAATTGATTTATTTGTTTTCCATCAATAGTGTATAGTGTAACGATAGTTTCTTTTTCGATTCCGTTTACACTGAACCAGAAATTGCCGTTGTTAGGATTAGGCCCGACGGTTATTCTCTTTGAAACAAATGAATTGCTGTTTACTACTTTTGTAGGTTCTTCATCATCTGCAGATGTTAAGTTGTTATTGCCGCCGCCCTTTACGCCTTTCGTTTTACCCGCTACCGTTATCACATCAGAATAGATGAAAGAATTATCTGCAGCAATGATCTTTAAACGGTAATGAGAATTACCTGTATGTGCATTCGCATCAACATGTTGATAATTCAATGGTGAAATACTGTTGCCGCCCGGAACCAATGTATTCACAGAGCCACGATCACTGAAATCCAATTCAGTATCAAGTTTGCGTTGTACCTGGTAGTGACTCATATTTGTCTCAGTTTGTGAAGTCCATTTCAGTGTTACTTCCGTT
>JAICPX010000399.1 GCA_025929635.1 Chitinophagaceae bacterium | reverse complement strand
GATAGAATGCTATCCACTGCTGTAACTGAATTTTTTGCAAAGCATTTCCAGCACTGATATCATAAGCCGGCGTAGCCAAATAAGCGGCAAGGCCAGCAGTTGACACACCCCATTCTTCCCAGCTGCGCTGAACTCCAAGAGCATACATAGCGGCAGCATTCTCAGCAGTCCAACCTCTTTGAGCAGCCTCAGCACGGGCTAAATAAACATGGGCAGCACTTAAGATAACCATTGGAGAAGTTGCAGTTCTTTTTGAAGGATGCAGCAGTCTCGCATAGTTAGGGTTTGCTCCAAAAAAGATAACAGCATTGTCGCGTGTCAAACCATAAGGAAATCCAATATTTGAAGAGCCATACGCATCAACTCTTGCATCACCTGCATTTAAATGATCCATCAACGTTTTGCTTACTGCATAATCGTCTCTTTGTGTAATTGCATAATACTGGTATCCCCAATGATTATAAACGCCACCCGGAGGCACCAGTGATGCATTTTCAGAATTAAGCTGAATTACACCCGCAGAATGTGATAATGCTGCATTGAATTCTGTTTGAGCCAGTGTTGGATTGATCTTTGACATACGCAACGCCATCAACAGCCGAATTGAATTCCCAAACTTTCTCCACTTGGCAACATCTCCATTATAAAGAATATCGCCTCTTACAACAGCCCCACCGTCAAACTGGTCAACGGCTGCCTTTAATTCAGCGATCAATGCAGGATAAATATCGCTTTGCTTGTCGTATGTAATGATACCATTACCCTGCAGCGCTTCAGAATATGGAATATCCCCGTAAGAATCAGTCAATACCCAGAAATGATAAGCTAATAAAATACGGGCAATTGCTATCTGGTTCGCATTCGATCCGTTCTCAGCTGCCTTGGTAGCCGTTTCTGGATTTGAATTATAGTCAATGATATTCCTAAGGTCATTCATTGCACCTGCATAAAAACCGTCCATATTGAAAACGGGCTTTGAATAGCGGGATGCTTCTGTGTATTGTGTTTCAGAAAAAAACTGGGCATATAAACCCCCGGCTACAGTGATCCCATTTCCCCAAATCCAGTTACCCATACCTGCCAATGCATTCGTCAGTAATGCCGAAGTGATGGGCTCAGTAGTTGCGTTGGGGTTTTGGTTAGTGCGGCCGAAGTCGTCAAATTTTGTACAGGATTGTACTACCATCAGACTAACGGCAATCACTGTTCCATAAATTATTTTCATGTATTTCATATTAAATCTGATTTTTTCGATTTAGAAATTAAGTTTCAAATTCACACCAAGGGATCTTGTACCTGGATACTGTCCGTCTTCACCCTGAATCTCCGAAATCTCAGAAGGATCAAAATTCTTAGATTCCCTGTAGATCAGCCATGGATTTTTTGAAACGAGTGACAGTGTAGCACCCTTTACGATCTTGCCAACTTTCCATTTACTCACAGGGATCTGATAACCCAGGCTTACCTCTCTCAATTTTACATAAGTAAGATCATGTATGTATGGATCGTAAACATTGTTATAGAACTGATGCCAGTAGTCCTGTGCATTTACGTAGATGTCAACAGGTGTTTTATGATCAACAGATGAAACACCGATCACATGTACACCACCACCATCAGCAACGTCATCACGGATATTCATTCCTTTGTCATTGATCGCTGCTGTTGCTTCCAACAGACCGGAATAATGTCCCCACATTTCAGACAGTGAGAAGAATTTACCACCAATTTGGTAGTCGAGTGATAGATTAAGAACGACTCCTTTGTAGGTGAAGGTATTTATCAAACCTCCTGTAGTTTTCGGAATAACTGAACCAAAATGATAGTTGTCTTCTCTTGCGTATAAGCCGGTGTTTGGATCGACCTCCATTAAACCCTGGTCATTTCTTTTTATTCTTCCACCGATCAGCTGACCCCATTCCTGGCCTTCTTCAAGGAACACCTGGGGTACCCTTGTAGTGAATGCACTTTGAGCGAGTGTGTACCTGGGTACACCATCAGCTATCGTTACCACAGGATTCTTTATGATTTGGGCAAAAGTTTTTGTCAACTCCCAGTTGAAATTCTTACCTACAATCGGACGGGCATTTACTGTAATCTCAATACCCTCACGTTTGATTTGCGCTGCATTCAATACTTTACTTGTATAGCCGCTTCCGCCGTAGATGCTTACCTGTACAGGTGCTTTGTCATTGTTTTCCCAATAGTAAACAACATTCAGGCCGATCCTGTTCTTCATAAAGCGAAGGTCAAGACCAACTTCTGTTGTTGTGATAGTGGCACCCTGGGTTGAAGGATCCACGAGGTTGTTCGGAGTAGCCATCAGGAAGTTCCCATTCCACTGATTAGGATTCACACCATATAAAAAGTTGTTGGCGAAAATTCCTAATGCAGTTGGTTTCTTACCATAACTTCCAAACACTTTACCAAAGGTTAACCAGGGAAGTGAATTCTTTGTATACTCACTGAAAACAATTGCTCCACCCATTGAATAAGACAATATACTGTTTTGTCCTTTAACAAGAGTAGAGTACCAGTCATTACGAACTGCCCACGTTGCGCTGAAAGTACGATTCCATTCAAAATCACCAGTCGCAAACACTGATCTTGTTTCTTCTTTAAAACGACCATTCGCTGTGTTTGGCTGTGCTTTTGAGTTAGCGATTGAATATAGATCAGGAACGTTCAGGCCATTCACTGTGCTCATCGCCACCTGTGTCTGCTTAAACCGGAAATAGTTACCACCGGCATTCGCAGAAACATCCAATTTTTTCAGGAATTTTTTAGTGAATGAAGCAAGTATTTCATAGTTCATATCATCCGTCCTGGTTTGCCCGGTTGAATAAGAAGCAAGTATTCCGGATTGACCAGCACTTCTCTCCAGGATAGAAGGAATTATATTTTCATAACTTGTTTGCAAAAGGCTCTTCCGTATTGTTGCCTTGATATTGAAATTATTGTTCAGTTTGTATTGCAAATAAATATCTCCAAACACGCGGTCACGCAATTGCCTGAAATTGACATTATCGAACCATGTAAAAAAGTTATACCAGTAGTTGCCGATATAAACATTGTTCACGTTACCGCCGGGATTGTTACGAGGATTCCAGCTCATAAACGTATTGATCGGGGTTCTAAGGCCTCTGTATTCTTCCATCAGGTCCATATCAAGATCCCTATGAAACCACTGGTTGAAAGAACCCTGTGACTGGTTAGCATAATCGTCATCAAATTGACCCCTGATCTTTTGGTTAACAAAGCTAACGTTCAGGCCAGCCTTAAAGTGTTGGTTCAGGTCAAGTGCAGCGGTACCAAATACAGTATGCTTTTCAGCAGATGTATTAGGCAGCAAACCGGTTATTGAATTGTTGGTATATGAAATCCTGGTTGTAAAACCCTGGCCGGCTTTAGCAAAACTTATGTTGCTGAACGTATTGATACCGGTCTCCCAAAAATCTCTTGCATTATCTGGCTGAGGTAACAGCTTGGCAGTTTGGAAAGCACGTGAATGACCGCCAACCCATGCGTACCATGGAATATATTCCTGGCCAACCATTCTTGGACCCCAGCTGGCATCATCGGTAAATTCATGATAATATTTACCCGAAAGTGCCTGCCATTCTGTAGGCATACCAGGTGCCCATGTGAAAAGCGCAAGATCTTTATCGGCACCACCTGCATAAATGTTTTGATATTTAGGAAGTACATAAACTCTTTCTATCGTAACACCCTGGTTAACTTCGATACCGGCTGTATTAGCCATTCCTCTTTTCTTTGTCGTAATAACTACAGCACCGTTAACCGCTCTTCCGCCAAATAAAATGTTTGAGTTTACACCACTTAAGAATGTAATATCCTCAACATCATCGGGGTTGATATCGAACGAACCCACAATAGTTCCATCCACAACATAAATAGGACCACCATCGCCAAGCGATTGACCACCTCTTACGCGAAAGGCACCCTGGTTGTCAAGTTTAATTGAAGATTGTCCACGAAACTGTGTACCGGCTACCTTCCCCGCCAAAGCATTGTTGATATTCGATTGGGGAATGATCTTCAGTTGCTCTTCAGAAATTACTTTAGCACTGTAAGGTGTAACCCTTTGTGATTTTTTGATTCCAAAAGCCGTCGTTACTACAACCTCGCTCATACTGCCGGCAGTAGGAGTTATGGTGATAGTAAGAACATCTGAAGTACCTAAAGCCACCTCTTTGGTATCGAAGCCAACTGAGGAAACTACCAATGTTGCACCTGATGGCACATTCCGTAAACTGAACCGACCATCAGCATCGGCATTTGCGCCAATATTGGCGTCTTTCACAGTAACAGAGGCAAATGGAACTGGTTTTCCATTAGCATCAGTCACCGTTCCGGAAATATTCCGGTTCTGGGCATACACCAGCATGGAGCATAGTATAGCCGTCACAAACAGTGATGCAAATTTTCTCATGTGGAGATCAATTTTGATTAATTAAATACTTGATTTTGAGT
>JAICPX010000013.1 GCA_025929635.1 Chitinophagaceae bacterium | reverse complement strand
GAGCCCCCTGTGCCCTTGCTTCCCGCCTCGCATGGCTCGCGGTTCGCAATGACGGGGGAACTTAGATTTGAATCCTTACTTCCTAATAATCAATTTCAACATTGATATTATCTAATGCCCTCTCAGTCTTGTCGAATTTCCAATACAGATTCATTTTTCTCGCCTTCCCGAAGGGAAGGGGCTTTAGCAGCGTTCACAACTATGAAGAAAGGTTGTTGGGGTTGGACTTTTAATTCGTACCTTAATATCCACTTTTATCAAACAACTTCTTATGGCATCCTACAATCTTTCTATTAATGGAAAAACATATAAAGTAGAAGCGGATCCAAAAATGCCTTTGCTTTGGGTGATCCGTGATCTTGTTGGCCTCACCGGCACCAAATATGGATGTGGTATGGCACAATGTGGATCCTGTACTGTCCATCTGAATGGCAACCCTGTCCGCTCCTGCACATTACCTGTTTCTTCTGCTGCAAAGCAAAAGATCACAACCATTGAAGGACTTTCGGATGATAATACTCATGCGGTGCAGAAAGCATGGCTCACTGAGCAAGTGCCTCAATGCGGCTATTGTCAAAGCGGGCAGATCATGGCAGCGGCTGCTTTGCTAAAACGAAATCCCAATCCAACAGACCAGGACATTGATAATGCAATGACAGGCCATATATGCCGTTGCGGTACCTATCCCCGAATTCGCAAAGCAATAAAAACTGCCGCCCAGATCATGGCCAAAGCTTCTAACTAACAAAACTTATTACAATGCAAACGACAGATAAAAATCTCTCACGCAGAAATTTTATCCGCATCAGCGGAATGACAGGCGCTGCATTGACCGTCGGTTATGCAATGCCAACGTTGGCAAATGAGGTCGCTGAAATTTTTACTGCACAAAAAGCAAGTGAGCAGGGTATTGAACTCACTGCCTGGGTATCGATAGATAAAACTGGCAAAGTAACTATACTCAACCATCGCTCTGAAATGGGACAAGGATCTTTCCAGGCAGTGCCGCAAATGATCGCCGAAGAACTTGAAGTCTCGCTGGACAATGTAAATATTGATTTTGCGCCGGGTAGCCAGACAAAATATGGAAGCCAGGTTACAGGCGGAAGCTCGACCGTTCGCGGCGCTTATAAAACCTTACTGCGTACAGGAGCTACTGCGAGGGAAATGTTGATTGAAGCAGCAGCAAAAAAATGGAATGTAAGCAAGAATGAATGTTACGCTGAAAATGGTTTTGTGATCCATAGACCAACCGGAAAAAAATTCAGTTATGGCGACCTGGTCGAAGATGCATCAAAATTGACTCCGCCAAAGGATGTGAAACTCAAAAGACGTGAAGAGTATAAAATAATCGGGAAACCACTGGCAAGACAAGACAATCCGGGTAAAGTAAATGGCAAGGCACAATTTGGTCTTGATGTTAAGCTGCCGGGAATGTTATATGCGGTGATCGAACGCAATCCTCGTTTCAAAGGGAAAGTGAAAAGCTTTGATGATTCAGCAACAATGAAAGTGCCTGGAGTAAAAAAAGTATTAAAGACAAGTGCGCCTGTGTTTGCTCATGAAAGGGAAGCGGTAGCCGTGATCGCCGAATCTCTTTGGGCCGCGACCGAGGGCCGCAAAGTTTTGAAGGTTGAATGGGATGATTCAGGCTTTGAACATTTGAATACGGAGCAATTGAACAACCGGATGAAAGAAGATCTGAAAAAACCTATACTCTCTCAGCGTACCGGCGGAAACCCCGAAGGAGTATTTCAAAAAGCAGAAAAAAAACTCGAAGCGGTGTATGAAACTCCATATGAAGCACATGCCTGTATGGAACCATTGACATGCACTGCCCGTGTGCAGGGGGATAAAGTTGAAATATGGGGACCAATCCAGGGGCCTGATTGGATACAACAGGATGTAAGCGAAAGATTAAAAATAAAACCGGAAAACGTTACTGTGAATATGACCTTTCTTGGGGGTGGCTTTGGAAGAAAAGCATTTCTGGATTACACCTATGAACCGGTACTGCTTTCAAAAGAAATGAATGCGCCCGTTCAGGTGGTTTGGACAAGAGAAGATGATATGACGCAGGGGCCATTCCGCCCGGGCGCGGTGTACGAATGTAAAGGCAGTATTAGCGGTGGGGGAAGGATCAATTCTTTCCAGGCAAAGATGGCGGCGCAGAACATGAATCATCAATGGGCGCCGGTACCGGACAAAACTATTTTCAATGACAGTACAACGGAAGGTTTTTTGGAAACTTATTTTGAAAGCCTGCCTAATTACAGCTTTGGTGATGTGCCTACTGAATCACCAATACCCGTGATGTGGTGGCGTTCAGTCTATTCTTCAACAAATGGTTTTGCTTACGAAAGCTTCATTGATGAATTGGCTCATTTAGCGGCTAAAGATCCTTTGGAGTTTCGCATGACTCATTTTACAAACGAAAGGTATCGCTGGCTTGCAGAAAAATTGCGTGATGTCAGTGGATGGGGCTCAAAAGGTAAAAATGAAGGATGGGGTGTGGCGATTACCGAATGTTTCAAAAGTATTGTAGGCGAAGTCGTAAAGGTTTCAAAAAAGCCAGACGGAAAAATAAAGATCGATAAAGTGTTTGCTGTAATGGATTGCGGATGGTATGTCAATCCCGACATTATCAAAGCACAGATCGAAGGAAGTATCATTATGGCATATGGTGCGGCCGTTACTCATGAGATACATTTCCAGGATGGCAAGGCAGTGGAAACGAATTTCCATCAATACAAAATGCCACGTATAAATGAAATACCCGAGATCGAGATATACATAATGGAAAACGAAGAAAAACCGGGAGGTGTTGGCGAACCAGCATTGCCATCTTTTGCTCCAGCCTTATGTAATGCAATTTTCGATCTTACCGGTAAAAGAATAAGAAAACTTCCTTTTAATTTAAACGAAGTGTAATCGGAAAATTGTTTTTTGCCCGTCAAATAAAAACCCGCACAAATTAATTTTTTGCGGGTTTTTCTCTTTCTGTTTTTACCTGCGCAGGCGAAATATAAGGATACTTATTTCCCCAGCTATTCCTGATATAATTTAGTACATCGGCAATTTGCTGATCGTCGAGATAATTCATTGGGTTCATGATCGCGTTATACTTTTTCCCATTGACAACTACTTCGCCGGTTTGTCCATTTAGTATGATCCCAATATTCTTTTTTGTGTCTTTTAGATAGGTTGTCTTTGCCACGGGCGGGTTCACGCCTTCAATGCCCTGGCCATTTTCCATATGACAATTCTGGCAATGGAGCAGATAAACTTCTTTGCCCCGTTTCATGCTCTCCTGCAGGTTTTGGGGCGGAGAGATCAGAAACGAAACTGCGGTAACAGACAGAAAAATCCCAGAGAACAAAATCGATCTTTTCATTACAAGTATTTTTGGCCAACAATTGATCATACGGATCTGAACTGGCAATTTACAGCACCATGATGTTAAAACAAAAAGAAAGGTTGTATGAAAAACATACAACCATAGACCTGGAAAAACGGGAAAATCAGTTGTCTGCTTCTTCCTTTACGAGTTTGCCGGTACCGTCAAATTCGGCCTTCATTTTCTTCCCATCGATCGTAAATTTTGCTTTATAAGTTTGTATACTGTCTTCTTTCGAATCCTCCCATTCTACATCTGTTGCTGTAGAATATTTTGCACTAAAAGCGGTTTTAACGGTAGGGGGCACATCACTTTCTGATAGAGGTTTATCATCTCTGTTCTCGGCTTCATTATTACACGATAACACAGTTAACAATGAAAGACAAATAACCAGGCTAAAAAATATCCTTTTCATAAATAATAGTTTGCAGTAAAAGTCGCAAATGTGATGCCGGGACCTCCGCCCCGGGGGTGACAGGTAAAAAGCTGTTCCGGGTTACCGATGCCGACCATCGGGAGGTTTCTCTCTTCTGTTTCACATTGCCGGGAAAGTCTTGCATCCTGGGCAAAGAAAAAGGAGCTAATAAACTTACTATGTTTAAAAGCTCCCGGTATATATAGAGTGCTTGAATTAACAGAACTATTGTTCAGGACTCAAGCATTAAATTCATAGCGTCGTTTATAGCAACCCTGGTTTGATTCGGGATATTTTTCAAACAGGTTACCCGCAATGAGAAGTAGCTTACTCAATATTCTTTGTTTCTGCGTTCTGTCGGGAACCCCGGCATTATTGGATACTTTCTCATCAGCAAAGGGACTCTCGCTATACTGGAGTATCATATCATCCAACGTTAAATTCGGTGTCATATAGAAATAGTTTAATGGCTGATGCAATAGTTTACTTAAAACAATCGTGCCAGAGTTACGTTACGATATCAAGACATGTTAATAACTATGATGGGATAAGCAATGAGCAGCCCGCAAGCGGGACGGCTTTTTACAAATTCAAATCTTGTTTCGTCGAAAGTAACCGGACCATCCTTTTACCATCCCGGTATAAAATTCACTCCAAAGCTTGCATTTTTGAAACCCCCATTTTGCCACGGTATTGCGTAATACGGTTCGATTATAAGATATCCAAAAAGGTTTAACCGCATCGACAAGCCACTGCTTATGATAAATTTTGAGTTACGTTGTTCAGGATTGGTTTTGCCATCTCCTGGTGAACGTGGATTGCCCCATGCCATTCCACCATCGGTAAATAAATTCAATTCGGTAAAAATTAATCGTGAGCGGATCGCCGATAGTCGTTCCGGACCGGTAAATGGAAAACGTAATTCAGCGTTTGTCACGAAGATGCGACTGCCCAAAAGATCGTTGATACTTATCTGGTCAGAATTTTCAGTGGCAAAATCAAACGCATCATAACCCCGGATGAAATATGGATTCCCGATATAATAAGGAGGGAGAATTCCGCTTTCCGCATCTCTGCCAAAACGTGCCGCATACATATTGCGTGTGGCAATCGTGAAAGGTGTTACACGGAAATATTTTCTGAAGTCACCCATAACCGTTTCGACATTGGCAATACCAAAATATTTTCCTGCTTCAAATCGAAAACGATGACCGGTCAACGGAGATGCAACACCAAATTGGGAATTGTCACCAACATAAGCTAAGTAGACCTGGCCAAAGTTGTATCCCTTCGGCGTTGGTAATTTTTGTCTTTCATTGCCAATAAAAAATTGCAGGTCAGTTGTATAATAGTCGGTATACCGGTCAAGCCGGTAATAGTATCGGGCAAATGAACCGCCCAATTCAACTCTTCTTGTTTGTGAAAAAGGATAAGCAGCAAATAATGATCCCTGGTCTTCAAATGTGCGAAGAATATCTGTTGACAAGTTGGCAACCTGCATTGTATCGGAATCAAGAACGAGCGTATCAAGTGATAATCTTTGCAACCCGGAAATGTATGGTATATGCGAGACAGCAGCGCCCCAATTGATGCGTTGATTTTGATTAAAATATGCAACCTGGCCTCCAAAATCATATACTTCTCCATTTATGGAAAGCATGGTGTAAAGCTGGTGATTGCCCAGCATATCACTGAATATTCCCAGGACACCACCGCCTGCCTGTGGCCCAAAAGATCCACCGGTTGAAACGCCAACACCACCATTGTTGCTCAAATAATCCAATTGAAATTTTGAGCGGTATGGTTTACTTACCAATTGTGTTTCGGGCACAACGTCAAGCTGGTCCTTTTCAATATTTGCCTGCACGATGTTTATGCCCGATCTGTTAAACGGGGGAAGTATATCTCCCCGGCTGGTGGTACTGTTGTTTACATTGGTTTTTTTGAGATCATTATTCTTTGCAGAATATATAGTGTACTCACCTTTTTGATTGTAATAACTATATACTAATTGTCCTGTTTCTCTTGAAATGCTGATAGCCGGGGCAAATAAAGTAATGCCGGTGATGCCCGTATATATATTGGTAAGTTGAGATAATTCTTTTGCTTCAATATTATAGGAGTATAGATTTCTGAATCCATCCTGGTCGGAAAGAAAATAGATAGTGTTGTTATCATTTCCAAAAACAGGATTCAGGTTGTTCGCATTGGGAAAAAAGTCAAACATCTCTGTCTTACCTGTGACTACATTATACAATGCTATGTTGTGCCAGAATTGGTGCTGTATCGTTTTATTTCCAATGCTCAACCGGTCAGTCGCAAATACGATCCATTTTCCATCGGGAGAAAAAGAAGGTGAAAGATCTGCGTAGCGATCGTTGGTCAATTTTTTAACAGCTTTGGTGTGCAGGTTGTAAGAATAAAGGTCAGGTTGACCATCAACCAAACCAGTTAAAACAATTGTATTTCCATCAGGTGACCAGGTTGGATTGCTGAAGCTATTAATGCCCGGGATATCGATCTCGCGTTGCAGCTTTCCCTTTTCATCAACAATAAGTAAACGATTTTTTCCCTTGCTAAATGCAACGAAGGCAATTTGCCTGCTATCCGGCGACCACGCCACTGAGGATTCATAGGAACTGTATTCATCAATGTGTGACGTGAATGAGTTTGTTGTCAGTTTTTTTATGATGCTTCCTGTGCCAGCGTCCGCCAAATACAGATCGATATTAAAAATATCTTTTTCAGTCCAGAATGCAATCAGCCTTCCGTTGGGACTAATTGAGGGAACCACGTTTAGTTTACCAGCATTCCCCTTGTTAATAAGTTCAACACCTGGCGCTACTAATGAATGTGTTTGTCGATATTGGCCATATGCGTTTATGATCGCTTCTTTCCATTTCTGTGAAAAAGCTTTTTCATCCATGCCCAAAACTTTTTTCAATGCTTCTTTGTAACCATCTTTTGCTGTTGCAACAAAAAGTGGCCGGATAATATTATCTCCCCAAATACCGGTTACATAAGCCCAGAAAGCCTGGCCCCAGCGATAAGGAAAGTAGAGATCGGGTTTATTATTCAGATCTTTTAATGCAGGCAGGCGATCATCGGCAACTGCACTTCTTAACCATAGTGCAGTCAAAGCATCACGGTAACCGATTGACATATATTCTGCAAGACCCTCGACCATCCATAATGGTAAGTTCGCGAGCGAACGAAGCGATAGTGAGTCAGATTCTTTCACTAAAAGGTATTGAAATACATGTACCAGCTCGTGACCGGTTACATGGTCAGTCTGCGCATTTGATTCCATGAACGGAAGGATGACCCTGTTCTTTAATGCTTCTGTTACACCGCCTGTACCAACACCGATCAATCCACTGATCACGTTGCTTTGTTGAAAGTCTGCATGCGTGTTATACAAAATAAATGGATTACGTGTCCTGAAAGTATCCCGGAAGATCTGTAAATGCATCCGGTACCAATGTTCCAGGTCCTGTGCATACCGATCCCGGGTTGAATTATTTTTCAGGTAGTGATAAAGCTCAAAATGGGGTGACTGCAAAACTTCAAACTGTAACTTGCTGTAATTCACTTTATTTCTTCCAAAGTATTGCGCCTCAATTTTGATCGGAGTGGCGAAAAGGCAAGCGAAGAAAAGAAAAGTGATCATGAACTTTCCAGGGGAGGGTTTACGGGTGATCATAGTAACCGGTTTAATAAAAACCGATATCAAACTTTGAACCAGTTGGAGGGCGAAGTTGTCAGGAATGCGTAAACATCCGGTGAATAAAAAAATTTTTGCAAGATTTTTAAGAAAGAGGACGGGTGCTGCGGGGCAGGGGATGAAATGTTTTCTATACCAGGGTCAGCTATAAATGCGGTCAACGGCGTCTTTGTATTTTTCCATTATCACTTTGCGTTTTAATTTTAGAGTTGGAGTCAACTCACCGCCTTCCACACTCCATTCTCTTGGGAGCAATTCAAACCTTTTTATTTGCTCTACCTGGTTGAAGTTTTGATTGTAGCGTTCAACAGTATCTTTTATCAAGTTCAGTACTTTTTCATTTTTGATAATGCTCTCATTGCCATTATAGGTGATCCCGTGTTCGCTGCACCATTCCTTTAATGGATTAAATGCCGGTACGATCAATGCCCCGGTAAATTTTTCTCCTGCGCCGATCACCATCATCTGCTCGATGTATTTTGATTCTTTCATTTTGTTTTCGATCGGTTGCGGCGCCACATATTTTCCGCCTGATGTCTTAAAAATTTCTTTTTTACGATCGGTGATCTTTAAGAATTTATTGTCAACCATTACACCAATATCGCCGGTATGAAACCATCCATCTTTAATTACTTCTTCGGTAAGATCGGGACGTTTATAGTAACCCATCATCACATTCGGGCCTTTGCAGAGAATCTCACCATCCTCAGCGATCCTGACTTCCACATTATCGATTAAAGTTCCAACCGTTCCAAACATCCTGTTCTTTGGGTTCATTCGGTTCACACTAATTACCGGTGATGTTTCTGTTAAACCATACCCTTCCAGGATTGGAACTTTGGCGGCCGTAAATACTCTCAATAGCTTAACCTGGCATGCGGCAGAACCGGTAACTATTGCCTCCACATTTCCACCCAACGCTTCACGCCATTTACTAAAAACAAGTTTATTCGCAAGACCGAGTTGAATATTGTACCAAAGTCCCATGTTCTTATTGATATCATACTTCAGTCCGAGGCTTAGCGCCCAGTTGAATAAATTCTTTTTAATTCCTGTAAGGGTCGCCGCCTTTGCCATTATGCGTTCATAAACTTTTTCAAGTAAACGAGGAACTGTTGTAAACACCAATGGCTTTACTTCTTTCAGGTTCTCACCAATCTTCTCCATACTCTCTGCATAATACACCGACACACTATTATAGATATAGATGTAACTCACCATTTTTTCAAATATGTGATTCAAAGGCAAAAAGCTTAAAGCTCTTTTTCCCCCAACGCCAATTTCCTCAAACACGCAATTACTGTCGGCAACGTTACTCATGATGTTATTATGACTTAACATCACTCCTTTTGGAGTTCCTGTAGTACCTGATGTGTAAATGATAGTAGCGAGGTCTAAAGGGTTGATCTTTGAAGAAATATTTTTTATCACTCCGAGTTTTTCTTCTGTCGCAGGACGCAGGCAATCTTTCCAATAAACTGAGTTAGGCACATGCTCGAATGTAAAAATATGCTGCAATGAAGGCACGTAGGCTTCAATGCTTTTTACCTTCAGGAACAATTCTTCATCATTAACAAAGATCACTTTAGCCTGGGAGTCATTTAGTATGAATTGCAGTTCATTTACATTGATCGTTGGGTAAATTGGGGCTAAGGCACCACCAATTTTTTGCACGGCGAGATCAACCATCAGCCATTCCGGCCTGTTCTTGCTGATGATCGCTACTTTATCTCTACCTTCCACCGTCATATCGTTTGCTGAAACGCCAAGCTCCATCAGGCCCGTTGCGAGTTGGTTTACCAGATCATTTACTTCACTGGTGCTGAATTTTTTCCATGAACCGCCTTCCTTTGCCGCAAACATATCAGGCAATGGATTTTTTTCCAATTGATAATCGAGGCAATCAAACAATCGTGTGGGTTGTTGCATCAAAATGGTTTTATCGGTTCATGTGACAGATGAATACCTTACAAATTATGAAAAAAAGAAAGAATTAAAAAGGCGGCAGTCTCCAAAGCATTCTGGAGCACAATGAACACTAAGACAACACAAAGGACACGACAAAGCCATTGCTTATTGTCAATGCGTTATGTTCTTTGTGTACTACATCGTGACCTTCGTGTTACTCTAAAGATTTTTGAGTCAGGCTGATGTTCAATTTTTTACCTGGTAATACTGACCGGAAGGTATCCTGAAAACCCGGGATTTCTGAAACGCGACAAAACCTTTGTACTCATCAGCATGTGTCCTGGTCCAGCTATCATAAGCAGTTAGATTTTCCACCGTACCAAAGAGCCATTGATTGTACGCTTCAAACATCCCTTCCCGAAGCAATTGCTGCAAGTAGTCAAAAAGACGATGTGGGTATTTCGGGGCGTAATTTTCATACCAATCCAGTATGAACCTGGTTCTTATCATGGTAAGAGTGGCAGTCGTTACACCTTGTGAAACAAGTGAAGATTGCTTATTCATAGCTTGCAAAAATGCTTTTGCAAAAGGGCTTTTATTATTCTCTTCACCTTTCATCAGGTCAACTTCTTTAAATAATTTTTCTTTATAGCCCTTGAATAATAGTTCTTTCATAGCGGCTCCACGCTGGCTCAGGCTTTCCATATTCACGAAGATCTCGCCATAGATCAGGCTCCATACTTTATCCTTTGTATAGAAATAATAGAGGGCTGCATTATAGTAATTGCCGCTGAATGCCGGGTCGATCTCAATTCCCTTTTCCCAGAGATCGATAGCACTGTAATCTTTTCGTGCCCACAACAACTCGCCATATTCGCTATAGAGGGGGCCGCTTTTTGGAAATTTTTTTAAGCCCGCTTTGTATATTTTCTCACATTCTTTAGGATCCTCAATTGCTTTATAAACATTTCCTGCCAGCTGGAAGGTCATTACATCAGCATCATCCCGGTTGATTATAGATTTTACTCCTTCGATCGCTTTTTCAAAATCTCTTTTAAAATAATAACATTGGACCAGGTCTTTATTATACTCGAGATTGTTTTTATCAGTTGCCATCAACCTGTTCAAAACAAGAATCGCGTTGTCCCAATCAGCCTGCGCCATAAAATTGCGGGCAGTTTGATGCATGGTTTTAGGGTCATCCTGGGCAAGAACAGCAAACGAAATACTGAGAAGCGATAACAGAAATACCAATTTTTTCATCTGTAATTTTATTTTATTATGAGGTCTTCGTACAAAGTAAAATAAAAGAGACGGGGTGTCCAAAGGACTCCTTCGGAGGGGAAGTCTCCTGTTAAAACATTACAATTTATTTCACGAACTCAGTCCTCAACCCTCTCCAAAAGACTAGTTTGTATTTCAATCCACGTCATCCGTGTGCTATCATTGAATCAGATCAAATGCGTCAATAATCCGTCACGCAATTTGGGTTCAAACCAGGTGCTTTTTGGTGGCATCACCTTTCCGCTGTCCGCAATGGCGAAAAGTTGTTCAATAGTAACCGGGTATAGGCTAAATGCGGCCGCCATTTCTCCACTTTTCACTCTTTTTTCCAATTCCTCCAGGCCCCGGATCCCGCCGACAAAATCCAGCCGTTTATCCGTTCTTGGGTCGTCAATATCAAGTATTTTATCCAAGACATTTTTTTGTAAAATGGAAACGTCTAACACGCCGATGGGGTCATTTCTGTACGTCCCTTCTCTTGATGTTAAAATATACCACTCATCTTCAAGATACATACCAAACTCATGCAATACGGCGGGTTTTACCGGCTCGGGACTATAGGTGATCATAAAATCTTCCTGCAAGGCGCCAATAAATTCTTCGGTTGTAAGATCATCCAGGTCCTTTACCACCCGATTGTAATCAAGTATTGCCAACTCGCTTGCTGGAAAAATTGTTGTCAGAAAATATTTAGCATTCTCGCTGTCCGGCAGCTGCTTACTCACTTTTGCAGCAGAAGCGGCACGATGATGACCGTCGGCGATATAGGTACCGGGAACTTTTGTTGCAAACAAATTGGTAATGGAATTGATCACATCATCACGATTGATCATCCAAACGGTATGTTTGATCCCATCACTTGCTGTAAAATCGTATTCAGGTGCATTCTTTGCTTTCCATCCATTGATCAATGCATTTATTTCCATGACGTCACGGTATGCTAAAAAAACGTTCCCCGTTTGTGCAAGGGTCGTTTGCATATGATCGATGCGATCCTTTTCTTTCTCCGGTCTTGTCAGCTCATGTTTCTTAATGACATTATTAAAATAATCTTCAATAGAGGAAACACAAACTAATCCTGTTTGGCTCTTTCCATTCATCACCAGCTGATAAATGTAATAACACGGTTTTTCTTCTGAAAACAAAGTCCCGTTCTGGATGAACATTTCCAGGTTTGCCTTTGCTTTATCATAAACTTGCTGGCTATGTATGTCGATGCCGTCAGGAAGGTCGATTTCCGATTTTGTAATGCGAAGAAATGAATAGTTATTACCGGCAGCTTCTTTTTTTGCTTCCTCCGTGTTAAGCACATCATAAGGTCTTGAAGCTACTTGTTCGGCTATTTCTTTCCGCGGTCTGAGGGCCTTAAAGGGTTTTATTACTGCCATTGCTAATTTGATTGTTGTCCAAAGGTCAAATGACTCCTTTGGAGACTCCTTCGGAGATTATTACAAGAACGGTGCATGCGCACAATAATTAATAATCAATAATTAATAATTCTATCCATGCTTGTTCGAGAATTCTTTCATAAGATCAGTGATCGCAACAACACTCTCATACTGCAACGCATTGTACATAGAAACTCTGAATCCTCCCACGCTACGGTGTCCTTTCACGCCTATCATGCCTTCCTTCTTGCAGAGATCAAGAAATTCTTTTTCCAGATTGGGGTCCTCCATTACAAAAACACCATTCATATAACTGCGGTCTTCTTTTGCCACAACTGCCTTGAAAACCGGAAGGCTATCAAGTGTTTTATAAAATAATTCTGCCTTTGCATTGTTTATCTTCTCTATTGCGCTCACTCCACCAAGATTATTTAACCAGCGTAGCGTTAACATCACAACATAGACAGCGAAAACAGGTGGTGTGTTCATCATACTTCCTTCCTTAATATGAATACGGTAATCAAGTATGGAAGGAATGGGTCTTGTAATTTTTCCTAAAATATTTTTATTGATAACAACAAGGTTCACACCGGCTGCCCCCATATTTTTTTGTGCGCCGGCATAAATAACGTCGAACTTGTTAAAATCAAGCACACGGCTGAGAATATCACTGCTCATATCAGCAACCAGGGGAATACCACAATCGTATGGAATTTGTTTCCATTGTGTGCCGGCAATCGTTTCATTTGTTGTGATGTGTAAATAAGCTGCGGTTGGACTTACCGAAAGATCTTTAGGGATCGTTGTATAGTTTGTTTCCTTTGATGAACCTGCGATCTCAACATGTCCGAACAGCTTTGCTTCTTTAATTGCTTTTGATGACCATGCTCCGGTATCCGTATAAGCAGCGAGTTCATTCTCATTCAACAAATTCATGGGCACCTGCATGAATTGCGTGGTAGCGCCGCCATGAAGAAAAAGTACTTCATGATCATCATCCAGCTTCATCAACTCTTTTACCAATGCTCTTGCTTCATCCATAACCGGTTGAAACAAATTCGTACGATGACCGATCTCAAGGATTGAAAGACCGGTGTTATTAAAATCAATTATTGCACGGCTGGCTTCTTCAAAAACTTCTTTTGGCAGAACAGAAGGGCCGGCGCCGAAATTATGTACCATTGCAGTTGTCGTATTCACGGTTTAAAAATTTGAAGATGCAAAGAAACAAAATTGCGACCGCATACCCTAAAGAAAAAACCGGATCACTTAACGACCCGGTTTACTAGTTTTCTAACATTTATTAGTCGAATACTGCTATTTTTTGAATAAATGGTTTTCCTTTTAACTTCATTCGCAGGAAATAAATTCCGTTATGCAGGTTGCTTGTTTCAATGTAGAATGATTGACTTGAATTAAATCTCTTTACAATCCTTCCATTAACATCAATCAACAAAATATCGGTGGGCAAAATGTCTCCTGATGTCACAGATATCTGCTGTCCTTTATGAACAAGTGTTGGAGTGATTTTCACCGACGTATTGCGGGATGCTTCAATCGTTGCTTCTGTAAATATATTTCTAATAGCACCTGAGACTGTGATATTGAACATATCAGTCAGGCAACCGAAGCCATCTGTTACCGTGTAAGTTGAATTAGCTGTTGGTGCTACGGTGATCGTTCTTGTTGTTTCACCTGTGCTCCAGCTATAATTACCCAGCCAGCTTGCGGTAAGCTGCGTTGGAGTGCCGGAAGGAATGGAAAGGTTTGTGGTCTTATTTACATCTTTCATGATCGTGAATTGATCAGCGATCACCTGGTCTCTCCTGATAAATTTTGCATCGAGACGATTACCTTCAATTTCAAGATACAACATGCCGCCGTCATTGAATGACCATGGTAATGCATTGTGCGGATAGCCAGCCTGGGTGCCACCGCTCGCGCCGGATGAACCGGAAACGACGTAAACAACACCATGATTTACTGCTCCGCCTGCCAGGTTGTACGGACATGAATTTGCGGTGCCATTATACCTGGCGCTGCTATTTGATACTGCGTGAGTATTCACATTAAAGCTTGCTTCATTGCCAAAATAATCTTTCAACAAATAGGATCTCTCATAATCATGGCTGTGACCGCACATAACGAGATCCACACCGTGTCTTTCCAGAATACGTAGCAGGTTTGTCCTTATATTCACCAGCTCTGTTTCTGTATCTGAATTATGGCTACCCATTGTATAAGGCGGGTGATGCCAGTAAACGATCGTCCATTTTTTTGAATTAGCCGCGAGGTCCTGTTTGAGCCAGGTTACCTGCGCGCCCAATGTATCATATAACCTTGTTGCATTTGGGTTTTCCGTTCCATAAGAATCAAGACTGATAAAATGAATGTCACCGCGGTCCCATGAATAGAAAGCTTCAGTACCGGAAGCAACACCACCGCATTCCGCAGCTATTGGCATGGTAAAGTTTTGATAGTATGCTCCGGTTCTCGAAGCCTGGTTGGTTGAATAATAATCATGGTTACCGGGAGCTGGCATTATGATATGATTCTTCAATATAGATGACTGGTAAGGTGCAAAGAAACCAGTTTGGTATTCTGCATCCGTGCCATTGGTATATGCATTATCACCAAGTAAGATCATTATTTCTCCTGCATGGCTGCCAAGATAATTTTGGTAGGCGCTTAATGTTTGTGATTGATACCCATTATCATTTCTTCCGCAATCTCCAAAGACTGCAAACCTTAATTTGCGGGTTGTGGAGGCAGGCGGTGCAGTAACAAAATAATTGTCGGTTCCAGCCTGCAATACTTGTGTGCTGCTTCCAAACCGATAAAAATATTTAGTGTCTGTACTGAGTCCTGTTAACCTGATTACGTGTTCCGTCGTAACTGCTGCATCATTGAATACGATCGGGTAAGTGCCATGAACGGTGCCCAATTCCACTTTTGAATTAGTGGCAATATCGGTTCTCCATCTTAGGGTGACCGCTGTTTGATTTCCCATGTTCATATACGGTCCGCGTGTTAATGTAATGCCATCATTGCCGATCAACTCAAGATCAAAGCTTATGTCGCTGCTGGTAACTGAATTCTGATGTATTTCTACGGCAATTACATTATTTCCACTTACGAGAACGGAAGGACTAAAGCTGAATGATTGTGGAGTGGCG
Source organism: Chitinophagaceae bacterium (assembly GCA_025929635.1). GTDB lineage: Bacteria > Bacteroidota > Bacteroidia > Chitinophagales > Chitinophagaceae > VBAS01. The sequence continues at coordinate 8,841 of JAICPX010000013.1, read as the reverse complement.
CCATCATCACTTGCCAATGAAGCAAGCGTCGTATAGCCCGCCCCGGCGGCTAAATTATTCCGGTAAACTTCCGTGCCATTAACATAGACAGCAATACCATCATCTCTTTTTACATTACCCAATATTGATGTAAATAACGACGGGTTAGCCACTGAGATCGTTTTACGGAAATAGGTGGTGATATATTTATTACTTGCATTTGGACCAAAGCTCACAATTGTTGCTTCATCACCATCGCCATAACCAAGCTGTGCATTCCCAGCAGCCCATGTTGCGTCGCTGAAACCTGTCCCTCTCCATGCTGTTCCCTGGTTAGTTCCATTGTCAAGATATTTCCATGAAGATCCATAAGCTACCAATGTTTGAGGACCCGATGGCGGAGCATCCTGTACAGTGAAGTTCCAGGTCGTTGCATCGGCTATACCGGCGTAATTATTATTGGAAGGATCTTTAAAGGCGCCGGCGGCAATTTCTATATTGACAGCAGCATTGTATGTAAAATTTGATGGATCAATCGTTACTGTGTTACCGGATACCGAAACTGCGGCGGATGTTACATCGATAGTTTGTGTAGTTATCCCGTTTTCTTTTACTAAAATATTGCCGGTCCCCTTTAAAACGTTTTCATTAAAAGTGAGTACGAGACTGGCTGTATTTGAAACATTGGTTGCATTATCAACAGGGGAATAATTTGTGACAGTTGGCGGAGTAATATCAGGGGATGTTATTGTAAAATTCCATGTTGTTGCATCGGCGATACCTGCATAATTATTATTAGAAAAGTCTTTAAATGCACCCGCAGCGATCTCAATATTTACTGCGGCGCCTAAATTAAAATCAGCAGGGTTAATGGTCGCAGTATTACCGGAAACGGAAACAGCTGGGGATGCAACGTCGATAGTTTGTGTTGTGATTCCGCCTTCCTTTACTAAAATATTTCCAGTTCCTTTTTGAATATTTTCATTGAATGTAAGAACCAGGTTGGCTGAAATTGAAACATCAATGGAATTGTCAGCAGGAGAATAGTTGGTGACAATTGGTGGTGTTATATCAGCAGTCCCGTTTAACTGAAGGTCAAAGAAAAGATCCGGGCCATTGTTAGCGGCCTGGTGAATTTCAACAGCTATCACATTTGTACCTGTTACCAATGTACCTGCACTTAATGTTGTTGTTTGAATCGCCGTTCCATTATCTGTGGCCTCAGATGAAGCTTTTGTATTGAACCCAATATTTCCTGTGGGCATATTGCTGCGATATACTTCAGCACCGTTAACATAAACGACGGCACCATCATCTCTTTTTAAATTCAGGGTAAAGCTGCTATAGATAGAGGCATCTGCAACGCTGATGGTTTTCCGGAAATAAGTAGTGATACGTTTTTTCTTACTATTATTTCCAAAGCTCACTGTTGTCGTAATACCGGTTGTTCCGTATCCGAATGCAGCAGTGCCGGTCGGCCATGATGCATCATTGAAAGAAACGTTTTTCCATGCACTATTCTGGTTGCTTCCATTATCAAGATATTTCCATGATGAATTGTAATTAACGATCGAAGTTTGTGCAGAAAGTAAAAATGAAATTAAGAGCGCTGCAATCAGTGATGAAAGTTTCATAAAGCGTCAGGTTTAGTGTTTTGATAAATGTACAAAAATGGAGAGGCAAGATGCGGATAATGAAGGAAAAATAAAATAGTATAATTACTGCTTATTCATGATCCCTGCTCTTGACTGTTCGGTTTTTCCAGGCGTTATTCAACTCTTCAAATTCTTTAAGATCGGCAGCGGAAAGTTCTTTATTGGAAAGGGATTTCAGATCGGGCTGTCCCGCATTTACCCATGCCGTGTACCAAAAGCAGGCTATTGCGTAGATCGATTGACGCATTCTTCTTTCGATCATGCCATTTAGTTTCTTATCATAAGCAATGCAGAATTCACTGGAGTACTGGCGAATGGTGATTCCATTTCTTTCCTCAAACGAGAATTTTTTATCAGCGGGAAATGCTTTGGTTAACTCTTTTTCAAAAGCAAGGACCGAATCGGATGCTTTTGCGCTTTCTAATACTCTTTGCCAGATAAAATCACCGGGATTTTTTATGTAATCAGCCTTGCCAATAAGGAAATCCCATTCTTTATCGGCTAATAATTCAGGAATGCGGCTTTCCCAAAATCCATGGATGCCTCTTTGATCGGTGAATTGTCCATTGTGATTGCTGTTGGCATGCAACGGCACATGGGCATCGGCAATGTAATGCCCGATCTCGGCAGAAAGTTTTAAGATCCTTGCCTGGTTCTTTTGTTTAAAAGCATCTGTGAGTCTATGCAACATGGTTTGCACCCACCAGGGCACGACACCATATTGCATCAGCGTATCTTCTGTGAATTTTGCTACTGCCTCATTCCATTTTCTTGGGAGATCATTGAAGGGATAAGCGCCATAATGATCGATATCGATATAATGCCGCGGTCCTTCCTCCGCTATCGCATAACGCCGCATATCGGGGTCTACTGCATGTTCGCTGATAAAATCAATGTTGGGTTTGTATAACTGCATCATCTCAGGCGGCAATAGAAACACAGCGTAATAATTAATTCTCTTGTGCCCATAAAAACCCCAGCAAAATGATTGAAATGAAACAAGTATAACTAATATGGACAGGAGTGCTTTTTTCAATGGTTAATCGGTTGATTTGTGAAATGGTTTTTGAATAACAATTTAACCATATAGCAATTTAACAACGGATCCATGTATCCATCTATCAATTGAATTCTTTCACCTCTTCCGGTTTTTTGTGGCTTTCTGAATCCAGGTCAACCACCCCGCCGGTAACCGCATACTTCATCGCTTCACCTGAAGATATCTTATCGATCATTTTTACTTTTTCCCTTGGTAAAATATAAAGTTGACCTGCAAAATTGTAAGCCTGCGGTACATATACCGCCACCTTATCTGCGCCCAACTCAAATTTTTGCATTTCTTCATCGGTCAGGAAGCCAACGATCCAAACGTCTTCTGCAAAAACATTGGCAAGTACGGCCTTGTTGAATCTTTTTTTGGCGCCCGCAAATGCTTCAAAAAAATCTCTTGTACTGGTATAAATAAATTTTACGCCAGGAGTTTTCTCCAACCAACGATCAAACAGATTGAATAAACGGGACTGGATAAAAAATGAACTTAGATAACCAATGATAATTATTGCTACAAGTATGACCAGAAAACCAAGTCCATAGTTTTTTACCTCGTAACCAACGACACGATCTCCTATTTTAACAGGCTGCCGGAAAATTGGGATCCAGCCATCCACGGTGGAAATAACCCAATAAATCGCATAAACCGTTATGGCTAAAGGTGCAATGATCAAAAGCCCCTGCAGGAAATATTGAATGACCTTTTTCCAACGAAAGGGTTCCCGTCCAGGCCTTTTAAGCGAAAAATGATTTTCCATAAGCCAAAATTAGATAAACGCAAATGGACGGGCGGTAAAAAATATAGATGGAAACTTTGGCAACGTACAAAGTTTCCTTAGTTTTGCCCTCCTTTAGCAATTGTGATTATGGAAATACAAGATAGAATAAGACATAAAGCGGATGAGTTGTTTCGCCGCTATGGTATCCGCTCTGTGACAATGGATGAGATCGCTGCGCAGCTTGGCATGTCAAAAAAAACAATTTACCAGTACTATACTGATAAGGATCAACTGGTGGATGCAGTCGCTGTGGACGAGATCCAATTCTCGCAGGAACGTTGTACGAGGGATGCTGCCGCGGCAGAGAATGCTATTGAAGAGATCTTTAAAGTGATGGAGTTTGTTGAAGTGATGTTCAGGAACATGAATCCTTCCATGCTTCATGATCTTGAAAAATACCACCCGGTTGGATACAAGAAGTTTCTCGAGCACAAAAACAAATTCCTCTACGAGATGGTGAAAAAAAATATTGAGAGAGGTATAAAAGAGGAATTATATCGCCCGGAAATAGATGTGGAGTTCATGGCGCGATACCGGCTTGAGAGTATGATGCTGGCCTTTAATCCCGATTTGTTTCCCATGTCAAAATTCAACCTGGTTAAGCTTCACCAGGAGATACTCGAACATTTTTTGTACGGGCTTGCCACCTTGAAAGGGTATAAACTGATTTTAAAATATAAGCAACAACGATTAAATAAATGACCTATGAGATATAAAACGAAAACCTTATCACCCACTTTGATTGTTTTAATATTCCTCGGATTGAATGGGGGTGCGCAGGAGCAGAATACCCAACCACAGGTATATGAGATCACAGCCAAAGAGGCAATTGATATCGCATTCAAAAATGTAGCTGCACTTAAAAATGCAAAGCTTGATTATAGAATATCTGAAGCAAGAAATAAGGAAATAACAGGTTTGGCATTGCCGCAGGTAACCGGTTCTTTACAAGGCAATCATTATTTGTCATTGCCCCAGATCCAGTTTCCTGATGCCACTGAACTTGCCATTTATGATGTATTAAAGCGGGAAGGTGTGAAAGATGCAACCGGTAATCCTATTACGAAAGACGGTGAGTTTGCCGTCCGCAACTTTAGTTTTTTTACGCCCTGGAACTTAAGTGGAGGCATCAGTGTCAATCAGCTGTTGTTTGAGCCGCAGGTATTTGTTGGCCTCCAGGCGAGACAAGCATTGCTTGAAAGCAGCGGGTTACAGGTAAAAGTGATAGAGGACAGTTTGAAGGCCGCGGTGTATAAAAGTTATTATGCTGTTTTGATCTCCCAAAAGCAATTGCTTTTTCTGCAGGAGACGCTCAGTCGATTGGAAAAGCTCGCCAGTGACCAAAATCAATTGTTCAAGAATGGATTTATTGAAAGACTCGATATCGACAAAACAACTGTCAACCTGAATAATACAAGAACGATGGAGCTTCAATTGCAAACCGGGGTGAAGATAGGATTGGCTGTTTTGAAAATGAATCTTGGCCTGCATCAGTCAGACAGTCTCATATTAAAAGATGTACTTACTCCTGATTATATTAAAGAAGGCATACTGGAAGAAAATTTCAAATATGAAGACAGGAATGAAATAAAGTTATTGAACACTGCAGTCAAACTGCAGGGATATGATATACGCAGGTATAAATTATCCTATTATCCTACTGTTGCAGCATTTTATAATTTCCAGAAAAATGGACAACGGCGTGCATCTGAAAATGGACAAAGCCAACCCTGGTTTTGGTACAACACCAACCTTATTGGGCTGAATATTAGCGTTCCGATATTCGATGGCTTCCAAAAGAAAAACAAGATCAGGCAATCACAGTTCACTTTAGAAAAGGTCCAGAATACACTTGACCAGGCCAGGAAAGGAATTGACCTTGAAAAAACAATTGCAAGGAATACGTTGACCAGCGCCATACTTACCATGGATTCCCAGGAAAAAAATATGGAGCTGGCTCAAAACGTATATAACACCGTAAAGAAAAAATATGAGCAGGGTTTGGGGTCGAGCTTTGAGATATTGCAGGCAGATACAGATTTTCAACAGGCACAGGCTAATTATTTCAAAGCGTTGTATGATGCGATCATTGCAAAAATAAGTTATCAGAAAGCACTCGGAAAACTATAGCACCTCACCCCAACCCTCTCCGCCGAAGGCAGAGAGGGAGAAGGAACACGTGATAAATTGACATCTCAACTACCAATATGAATCAGAAAAATGAAATAATACTAAAACAGGATACCATGAATAAGTTTTTGATGATTACATCAATTTCCGTCGCCGTGATCATTAGCTCATGTGGTGGCGGAGCGAAAGATGCGAAAGGTGAGCTGAATGATAAAAAAGTAAAACTTGAAAAATTAAAAACAGAGAAAACAAAACTCGACAATGATATCAAAAAGCTGGAAGAAGAGATTGCAAAGGCAGATCCTGGTTCACAAAAAGACAAAGCGAAGCTGGTAGCCGTTGCACCCGTTACACAACAGGATTTCACCCATTATATAGAGTTACAGGGAAAGGTGGATGCAAATGACATAGTAGTGGTAACGCCCCGTGGCATGCCGGCACAAGTGAAACAGATCTATGTAAAAAGAGGTGACGTTGTAAAAAAGGGACAGTTGCTCTTAAAGCTGGATGATGCCGTCATGCTGCAACAACTGGACGGTCTTAATACGCAATTGATGCATGCACAGAATCTCTATAACCGCCGGAAAAATCTTTGGGACCAGGGAATTGGCACCGAAGTAGAATTGATCAATGCAAAGAACAATGTCGATTCATATCAAAAGCAAATCGCCACATTAAAAGAAACCTGGAGAACATCGTTTGTATATGCACCGATAAGCGGTGTGGCTGACCAGGTTAATATTAAAGCCGGAGAAACGTTTAGTGGTTCTACTCCTGCCGGTCCGCAAATACAAATTGTAAACAGCAGTAGTATGAAAGTGGTGACCGAGGTGCCGGAAAATTACCAATCCCGGGTAAAAAAAGGATCACAGGTCAGAATTGCTATTCCTGATGCTGGCATTGATAGTCTAAATGGCGTGATAAGTTTAATAGGATCCAGTATTACACCTACTTCAAGGGCATTTATTACAGAAGCAAAAATTCCTTCGGTACCAGGATTAAAAATAAACCAGGTCGCAATGGTTAAGATAAAAGACTATCATTCGCCAAATGCAATTACAATTCCTGTAAACGTGGTGCAAACTGATGAAAAAGGCAAATACGTATACGTGGCCGTAAAAGAAGGTGATGTAACAAAGGCAAGAAAGAAGCAGGTGATCATCGGTGAAAACTTTGGAGGCCTGGTAGAAATAAAAGGTAACTCACTGGCAACAACTGATATCATCATTGTCGAAGGTTATCAAAATGTTTATGACGGGCAGGTAATAACCACAGAAGCTAAGTAAGATTGAATAAATGCTGAGCAGCCCTGTTCGGGCTACTAAAAGCGCAGGTGTATGACACAAGCCTGCTGCCGGCCGGCAGGTGACGATGCGAGTGGATCAGATGACGACTAAAAAATTTTCTATGAACGTTTTTGAGAAAGCAGCAAAAAAATTTAAAGAATTTAAACCCACCAGCTGGAGTATTGATCACAGGACCGCTATATACATTATAGCTATTATCATCACTTTGTATGGGCTTAATAAGTTCAATACAATGCCAAAGGAACAATTCCCTGATATTGTTGTTCCTACCATTTCTATCACTACAGTATACGTCGGCAACTCGCCTGAGGACATCGAGAACCTGGTAACGAGACCAATAGAAAAGCAATTGAAGGGTATCAGCGGCGCCAAAGTGAACAAAATTCAAAGCACGTCACAAACAGACTATAGTTTGATCGTGGTAGAATTTGACACGGATGTAAAAACAGAAATCGCCAAACAAAAAGTAAAAGATGCGATCGATAAGGCAAAGACAGATCTGCCAACCGACCTGACATCAGAGCCCGATGCCCAGGAGTTTGCCTTTAGCGAAATGCCAATCATGTTTGTTAATGTAAGCGGCGATTATGACGGCATTAAATTGAAACAGTATGCAGATAAGATGCAGGATAAGTTTGAAGAATTGGGTGAAATAACACGGGCTGAGATCGTTGGTGCTCCTGAAAGGGAAATACAGATCAATGTAGATCCTTACAAGATGACAGCAGCAAGGGTAAGTTTTACAGATATCGAAAATGCGGTTGCCCGGGAAAACAATGATATCACGGGTGGGCTTGTTGAAGTGGGCAATATGAAAAGAACACTGCGGTTAAAAGGACAGTTTACGACTGCAATGGACCTGCGGAATATTGTAGTTCGAAGCAGTGCACAGGGAGCTACTGTTTATCTGAGAGATATTGCTGAACTGAAAGACACCATTAAAGAAAGGGAGAGTTATGCAAGACTTGATGGAAAAAATGTAATTACTCTCAATATTGTAAAAAGATCGGGTGAAAATCTTATCAATGCTGCAGATAAGATAAAGGCAGTGGTGGCGGAAATGCAGGATACTGAAGAGTTACCAAAGGATCTGAAAGTGGTAATAACCGGCGACCAGAGTAAGCTCACCAAAAAATCTTTCAGCGAACTTGTCAATACCATTGTTATTGGGTTTGTACTTGTTCTGCTTGTCCTGATGTTTTTTATGGGCGTAACCAATGCATTCTTTGTCGCCCTGAGCGTGCCACTGAGCGTATTTGTTGCCTTCCTGTTTTTACCAATTGCCGATGGTATCATTGGCACAACAGTAACATTGAATTTTATTGTGCTGTTCGCTTTATTATTTGGCCTGGGAATTATTGTTGATGATGCAATCGTAGTAATTGAAAATACGCACAGGATCTATAATAATGGAAGGGTAAACATCATAAGGGCTGCTAAAGAAGCAGCGGGTGAAGTCTTCGTTCCCGTACTTGCCGGGACTGCTACAACCCTTGCCCCATTCTTTCCATTGCTTTTCTGGAAAGGCCTGATTGGCAAATTCATGATCTACCTGCCAACCGTTCTTATTCTTACACTGGCAGCTTCACTGATCGTTGCATTTATTTTCAACCCTGTGTTTGCGGTGAGCTTTATGAGACCGGAGGGAAAACAATACGAAAAGCCGAAAAGCGCCGTATTTAAGAATAAATGGTTTCTCATTTTTGCGGTGGTTGGCGTCCTTCTGCATCTTTTCAGTTTCCATGGTGTTGCAAATTTTTTACTGCTCATGGCAATCCTCATGGTATTTAATTCTTATGTATTAAATGGATGGATCCATTCCTTCCAGCAGAAAGTATTGCCAGGACTGATGAATAATTATGAAAAAATGCTTCGCTGGGTGTTGAAAGGGTGGCGACCGGTAATGACGTTCATTTCTCTTTTTGGTATTTTTATTCTTTC
>JAICPX010000180.1 GCA_025929635.1 Chitinophagaceae bacterium | reverse complement strand
ATCATGGGGCCAAAAAATGCCGGAAGCCTCTCAAAATCCTTCCTGAAATCCCAGTCAACACCGGTTTCCTTTATAAAATTTTCATGATGCAATGCATGGGCCATCTCATGCAGCGCCACATTCACTCCATCAGAATAATCGGCAAAGCCTCTCACAAAATATTTCCATGAAATATAAATTCCGTTTGGCGCCACGTGCCCGATATATGTTTCATTGGAATCGATTGCCTGGTAAGCATCGGAAAGAATATGTATATCTTTAAAGAAAGGAAGTAAATAATTTGTTAACCCAAATGAAACCTGTATTGCAGCGGCACATATCAATATTTCTACTTCTTCAGCACGATCGAATCCATGAAAATGAAAAGTCTTCCGGTTCTTAAAATTATAAACCCTCTTCAAAAACTTTTGCCTGTTTGCCTCATTTAACCGGTTGAAATAGGGTATGACTCTTGAGATTATTGCAGTATAATAGTTAGCTGTGTCGGGTGGAAGTTCGATCTCGGCAAAATTGAGCGGCTGATCCTTATTGCTGGCGGATAACTTCTTAAAAAGTTTATTGAAGAAGTTGGACATTGTATTTCAAATGTACCAAACAAACTACGAACACAGCTAAGCCCTTTTTCATTAGTCGTTGTTTTTGGTTTTACATGCAAACGTCCGGGTAAACCCACAAATAACGTTTTCCTTCGCAAAATCTGTATGCTTATCTTTGCCGCCGTTGAATTTTTTGGGGGCCCAACTGAATTACTACTATTTAGATTCTCTTGCGACGCTCCGTTCAACTTTCGGATCTCTGTTCAGCAAAACCCGATCCCGATAGCCATCGGTACCCAAACCCTCCGAAGGAGTTCCTTCGGAATAAAATCTAAAATCGAATGTTTCGAACACATACATGTGGAGAATTAAGAATTAATAATATAAATTCTGAAGTCATCCTTGCCGGTTGGGTACAAACGGTAAGAAAATTCGGGGCCATCACTTTTGTTGATCTTCGTGACCGCTATGGCATCACACAATTATTATTTGGGGAAGAGTTGAACCAACAACTGGATGCAAATCCTTTGGGTCGTGAATTTGTTTTACAGGCAGCCGGGACGGTACACGAAAGAAGCAATAAGAATCCAAACATTACAACCGGTGATATTGAAATATCCGTGAGATCTTTTAAGATCCTCAATAGATCCGCGACCCCTCCATTCACTATCCAGGACGATACAGATGGTGGTGATGACCTCCGGATGAAATATCGGTTTCTTGATCTCCGTCGCAATGCGGTAAAGAAGAATATAGAGCTGCGTCACGCCGTGAATCGTGCTACGAGAAATTATTTGCATCAGCAAGGCTTTATGGATATTGAAACGCCTTTCCTGATCAAATCAACACCGGAAGGTGCAAGAGATTTTGTCGTTCCTTCAAGAATGAACCCGGGCCAATTCTATGCATTGCCACAGTCACCGCAAACATTTAAACAGCACTTAATGGTTAGTGGCTATGATCGCTATTACCAAATTGTAAAATGTTTTCGCGATGAAGATCTTCGTGCGGATCGCCAGCCTGAATTCACACAGATCGACTGTGAAATGGCCTTTGTTGAACAGGAAGATATCCTCAACATGTTTGAAGGAATGGTAAAATCAATCTTCAAAGAAGTTAAGGGGATTGACTATTCAGAAAAAGTAGAACGAATGACCTGGGAAGATGCTATGTGGACCTACGGTAATGATAAACCTGATATCAGGTTTGAAATGAAACTCGCTAATTTGAAATTTCCGGCACATACATTTCCCAACAAAATTGAAATGCTTCAAAGCTCCCCTTTAGGGACCGGGGGGTTGAATTCAGGTTTTGGAGTTTTTGACAATGCTGAAACAGTAATCGCATTCGCAGTTCCGGGTTGCAGTGAGTACAGCCGTAAACAAACAGATGAATTGACAGAATGGGTAAAACGTCCGCAGATAGGGATGGGTGGACTTGGTTTTATAAAATGGAACAAAGACGGATCATATAAGAGCAGCATGGATAAATTTTTTAATGAAGAAAAATTAAAAGCCATAGCTGTTGCATGCAGTGCCAGTGCAGGTGATCTTATTTTAATATTGGCAGGCCCCGAAGAAAGAACAAGAAAAGCCGTAAGTGAACTAAGAATGGAAATGGCCGGGCGACTTGGTTTGCGGAAAAGTGAAGAGTTCAAACTGCTGTGGGTATTGGATTTTCCTTTATTTGAATATGATGCCGGCGAAAATCGATGGGTAGCCCGTCACCACCCGTTTACTTCACCAAAGCCATCGGATATTGAGACAATGATCAATAACGATCCTGTTATTGACAATGCTGCCGAATACCTCAAACACCCTTATGCCAATATCAAAGCAAATGCGTATGATATGGTATTAAATGGAAATGAGATCGGGGGCGGCTCGATCCGGATTTATCAAAGAGAGTTGCAGGAAAAGATGTTTGCCGCGCTTGGGATGAGCAAAGAAGAATCGCTTCATAAATTCAGCTTCTTACTCGGTGCATTCGAATATGGTGCCCCGCCACACGGTGGTATTGCATTTGGTTTTGATCGGCTGTGCGCCATTCTCGGCGGTAGTGAAAGCATTCGTGATTTTATTGCATTCCCAAAAAACAATGCGGGCCGTGATGTGATGCTCGACGCCCCTGCAACTATTGATGAAAAACAATTGAATGAGTTGCAGATAAAGTCAATCGCAAAAAAAGAATGACAAGAGGCTGGCGGATCATAATGCGTGTCATTTGCGCCATCCAGCTGGTCATCGCTATTTATTCAGGTTTTTTCTCGCTGGCCGCCTTGTTCACGGTCGGAGGCGTTGCTTATTTTGTCCGGGCTATCGCGTTTGCTATGATCGCTGCATTGCCGATACGGGTATTTATCATACCTGGCAATAATTATCCCGGCAAGCAGCTTCAGGGGAAAGAGAAAAAAATTTCAACCGCGTATTCCTGTTAAATGTCTTGCTTATTTCATTTCTATCAGGTTTTGTTTTTCGCGACTAACGCTAAGCAGATCGTCTTGCAAAAATCGTTGTAATTGGTGCACCCTATCAAACTCCCCTATCTTACTATTACGACTTTATTGTCTCCGTTTCAATGCTGGTCATTCACCTGTGCATTTTATACAGTCTTTTTTGGTTAAGACAGCAGATAAATCTTAATGCCAGCAACAAACAGTTTGATTTTGAAATGCAGGATGAAAATGTTTAGTTTAGGATTTAATTTCTAAATTGTACACGTGGAGTCTAAGTGGAAAGTTTACAGGATATCTAACTACCTCCTCCTGTGTTGCAGCATCATTATTTTCGTATTTAGCATACGATTCATCATTAACGCACCTAACGATGAGCTTCAACTCTACTCGCTCCTGTTCAGCTTACTGTTCTTCTTTATGTGCATTCATAGCCTGGTTAATATCACGATTATGGCAAAAACTTTTCCGAATAAAATGATTGCAGGAACTAATAACAGGTGGCATATTTTCTCGATCGTTCTAAGCCTGTTGTCAACTGTGGGTTTAATTATAATGTTTATCAGCCTTGTCGTCGAAATTAGCGAGAATTACTTTAATGGTCTGCTGATAATGATTTCCATACTCACTATCCTTTTATTGACATCACTATTTGTTCTTGTCTGCCAGTTTTCTATAAAGAAATACCTCAACACTAAAAGCATGTCATTGATGAATTCATGGATCGATTCCATTGGAAACAGTAGTGAAGCACCGGAATAATAGTTGTGTTAAATTATCCCGGTCATCACATCTCTTTCCTGCAGCTATTCTATTTTTACAGAAATTCGCCTTATGCAAAAATTGTCACTCATTGTAATACTGCTGGCTTTTATTATTTCTTCATGTAAAAAAGAAGAGGAAGATAAGGCTGTTACTATGCTTAATGTTTCTTATGGCAGCAATGCCCAGCAAAAAATGGATGTTTATTTACCTGCTGAACGCAGCACTACTAATACCAAAGTAATGATATTGATACACGGGGGTGCGTGGAACAGTGGCGATAAATCAGACTTTAATGCCTATGTAGACAGTTTGAAAAGAAGAGAACCAACTTATGCGATCTTCAATATCAACTATCGGCTTGCAAATGCCCCTGATATTTTCCCGGCGCAGGAACAGGACGTAAAAGCAGCTGTCGAGTTTATTTACAATAAAAGATCAGAGTATCTTATCTCTGACAAATTTGTATTGGTGGGCGCTAGTGCAGGTGCACACCTTGCGCTGCTGCAGGGCTATAAATATTCTACGCCGGTAAAACCAAGAGCCATTATCGATTTTTTTGGCCCGGCTGATCTCGTGGAGTTGTACAACAATCCTCCTACACAGTTGGTGCCTCTGTTATTAAATGCTGTTACCGGGGCTACGCCGACGACCAATAGCAGCCTTTATACAGCATCAAGCCCAATTAATTTTGTTACGGCTCAATCACCTCCTACTATAATTCTGCATGGCGGCGCAGATATCATAGTTCCTCCAGCTCAATCCGTTTTATTGAATGTTAAATTATCAGTTTCCGGTGTTACACGTGAATATGTTGTTTATCCGACCGAAGGTCACGGGTGGTTTGGATCAAATCTGACTGATTCATTTAATAAGATACAGGCCTTTCTCGCAGCTAATGTAAATTAGCTGAATTGAATCCGGGCTGAAGTTTTTCAGCATATTCTTAATCATAACTATTTTTTTCGCTGCTGCATTGTCCACTTCAGGCTTTTACTTACTAACAGGGTATGTTCCTCAACTGATGCCCGACATGGGTATTTTGGTGCTTCTTTCACCGGTCGTGTTCTTTTTTGATCTCAGCGATTTTTGTATTGTTTTTATTGAAAAAATATCCGTCGCAGCCTGTTTCAAATACAGCTGAAGGATTAGTTTTTATTTTCGCCATTATTATCTTTCTGTTTTCATTAGTGGATTTATTGCTCATGTATGTTTTTTTTGATATTGCAATGGATCTGGAGAAAGAGAAAGGGAATCTTGTTACCATGACGCTTTTATTTATTTCAATCCCATCTGTGATAGCAGTAGCTGCTGCCGTTTTCATAGCCATAAACTCTTTCACACTAGTAAGAATTATCAGACGAAACCGGTTGAATTCAGCGCAAGAAATAAAAAATATTGGTACGAATTATGAGTAATTCAAGTTCCTGTAACTTAGACTAATGACGACTTTTAATCTTGCAGAGAGGATTCGTCCAAAGACTATAGAAGAGTTAATTGGTCAACAACATTTGACCGGCAAAAAAAGTATTCTGCGTACAGCCATTGAGCATGGAAAGATCCCTTCTATGATATTGTGGGGGCCACCAGGAACAGGCAAGACAACGATAGCAAATATTATTGCTCATACGTTAAAAGCACCGTTCTTTCAATTGAGTGCTATCAGCTCGGGTGTTAAAGACGTTAGAGAAGTGATTGAAGAATCAAAAACAAAGGAAGGTTCCATATTATTTATTGATGAAATTCATCGTTTCAATAAAGGACAACAGGATGCTTTGCTGGGCGCCGTTGAGAAGGGGATCATCACCCTGATCGGTGCTACCACGGAGAACCCTTCCTTTGAAGTAAATGGAGCATTGCTTAGCCGGTGCCAGGTATACGTTTTAAAACCGTTGAATGAAGATGACCTGAAAGAACTTATTCAACAGGCGGTTGAAAAAGACGACTGGCTAAAAAAGAAAAACATTGTCATTAAAGAACTCGAAGCTTTATTCACTATTTCCGGTGGCGATGCCAGAAAGGTGTTGAATCTTATCGAGCTCTGTGCAGAGGTGATGAAGGAAGGCGAAGAGCTGACTGATAAGAAAGTAATGGATATCGCCCAGCAGCGAATTGCGTTATATGATAAAAGTGGTGAACAGCATTATGATATTATTTCCGCATTTATCAAATCCATACGTGGCAGTGATCCCAATGCGGCTGTCTACTGGCTGGCAAGAATGATCGAAGGTGGAGAAGATGTAAAATTCATTGCCCGCAGATTGGTAATACTTGCCAGTGAAGATATCGGGAACGCCAATCCAACAGCCCTGGTTTTGGCAAATGCAACATTTGAAGCCGTGAATAAAATTGGTTATCCCGAGTCGAGCCTGATCTTGTCTCAATGTGCCATTTATCTTGCTTCAAGCGCAAAAAGCAACAGCGCTACCTTAGCGATCGGCCAGGCTATGTCGGCGGTGAAACAGCAGGGCGACCTTTCAGTACCCCTTCATATACGCAATGCACCAACAAAGCTGATGAAGAACCTTGGTTATGGCAAAGACTACCAGTATTCACACAGCTATGAAAACAATTTCTCTCCCCAGGAATATTTACCGGATGAATTGTCCGGAACTAAATTTTATGATCCCGGCAGGAATGCGCGGGAAGAGGAATTGAGGAAATTTCTGAAAGGTCTTTGGAAGGATAAGTATGACTATTAATAACTTGAAATAATCAAATAAATAATAATTATTAATTACCCGGAGTATACAATAAGGGGAAAAATTGCCCTTCCATCTTCTCCCCTTTAGGTACCGCGGGAACACCTTCCAATAGTGGCTCGCTTGAATCCGATACAACGCCGTCCGCAAAAACATTTATTACAAAGGCCCTTCTCGGTTTATCACTTTTGTTTTCTCCTGAGCCATGTAATGACAATGAATGATGAAAGATTGCTTCACCGGCTTTTACTTCCGCGAATTGCGGATGATCAAATTGTGATTTTTGTTCTTCATTTAAAAAATCTCTTATCCCCTGTATATCGCCGGCAAGCACCGGCTTTGGCAATAAACCCCAACGATGACTTCCCGCAATGTATTGAAGACAACCATTTTCCTTTGTTGCATCGTCAAGCCCGCACCAGCAGGTAAGATGTGCAACAGGTTTTGTTCTTGTCCAATACGAATAATCCTGGTGCCAGGCGACAACCCCTCCTTTTTTTGCAGGTTTCCAAAAAAGCTGGTCATGCCAAAAACGCACGGGTACATTTCCCAGCAATTGACTTGCCGCTACAAGAAATCTGGGGTTCCATAACACATCATGGAATCCTGGTCCAATACGCCATGCACCTAATGCATGAAACAATATTGTTGAAGGATCGGAAGACTCGTTTGAATGAAACTCATAATATAAGTTATGTGCAGGATGACCGGGGTCGGCGATTTCGGTCAACTCATTCCTTAAAAAGTCGATCTGTTCCTCGTCAAGCATTTTTACGCCGGCCAGGTAGCCATTATCATTAAAAAAAGCCAGCTGTTCATCGCTGAGCTTGTATTTCTCCCAATCTTTTTTGGAGGATGGCAATTGAAACAGGTCGCTGGCTAAGTTGTGCACCTGGCTAAGGTCTTTTACCGGCATAGAATTGTTTTTTTAAAATTACAGGTTTACTATTAATCTTGTATCAAAGTTTGTCCCGGATGACATGGGTGCTGAAAAAATTTAATGAATTGACCGTAGATGATCTCTATGCAATTTTATACCTGCGTAGCGAAGTGTTTGTAGTAGAACAAAATTGCGTTTATCATGATCCCGATGGTAAAGATCAGCGTGCCTGGCACCTGATGGGATTGGAAGATGGTAAACTGGTAGCCTATGCAAGAATATTTGAGGCTGGTGTCACCTATCCCGAACCTTCAATTGGTCGCGTGGTTACTGCACCGTCCAAAAGAAGGTCAGGGCTGGGAAGAAAATTGATGGAAACGTCAATTGAGCACTGCGAAAAACTTTTTGGCAAAACTTCTATTAGCTTAGGAGCACAGATGTACCTAAAAAAGTTTTATGAATCGCTTGGATTTATTGTGTCGGGTAAAGAATATATTGAAGATGGCATTCCCCATGTTACGATGACCAGAAAATGCACTGCGTAAATCCACACCGTAAAAAAACTCCTTCTTGCTATTGCAATAAAAATACCCGCTATGCGTCATTGATTGGTAGAAATTTATTTTCTACTTTAGTCACCAGTCCAAATCCTGATTCCGGAATGAATAGTTCCGGCGAAAAACTAAATCTGGTATCTATGAGAGCATTTGTACACACTTGCCGTACAATAGTTACGGTTTTCTTACTTCTTTGTTCACTTTGGTCCAATTCACAATCCATCTCTTTTAGTGATGGTAAGTATGAACTGGGGCTTGGTCTTGGCCCGTCATTTTTTCTTGGCGACCTTGGTGGGTCGCGGGGAATTGGTAAACCTTTCATCAAGGACCTTGACTTCCCGTTGGCAAAATTTTCCAAGGGACTTTATATTAATATTTACCCGGCTGAATGGATCGGGTTCCGACTGGCGGTCAATGAATCATTTTTGGAAGGTAGCGATGACGAGGTGGATCTAGCCGGTGGTCGCGAGTTTTCAAGATGGCGCCGTAATGCGTATTTCCAGTCAAAAATCACGGAAGCATATTTCGGCATCGAATTATATCCAACAGTTTGGATGGAGGACTATGATGGGTTGGCCGGTAAATTCAGACCGTATGGTATCACGGGGGTTGGTTTATTCCGCTTTAATCCCAAAGGATACTATTATCCTGATCCTAACAATCT
>JAICPX010000268.1 GCA_025929635.1 Chitinophagaceae bacterium | reverse complement strand
TCCTTTCTATACACCAGTTTCCTATTTCAGTTGCTGATTCTTCTTTACTCAGATCATGAGAGAGTAATTCAACGTGAATGCCATATTTAGACTCAAGTTTTTGTTTTGCTGAGGACAAACTATCCCAATGCCTTGCGACCAGGATAAGGTTGTAGCTGCGTTTTGCCCATGCCTCTGCAAGTGCATACCCAATTCCCTTACTACCGCCGGCGATCAATGCATAAGGTCTGGAAAAAGTTGAGTCAGGATGTTGCATCGGGGTACTTAAAGAATCAATGATATGTTGTGACCGGGAAAACGTGCCTGATAATGTAAAAGATGCCAGGATCATGATAATAACTCTCATAGAAATAATTATCGAATTATTCCATGTCGTTGAAGGGGGCAATAAGAGGATGGCAATGATTATGCCGTTAGCAGTTTTTTGTCAGGGAAAGATAAAATGATGAAATTCAGTTAGTCGCCAAGTACCCCATCGGGTTTAAAGAACTCTGTAATATCAATATCCAGTGCCTGGCTGATCTTATGAAGTGTGAGAATTGTAATATTCGTCTTACCCGCTTCGATCCGTGACATACTGGCTTTTTCAAAATCGCAGTGGTTAGCCAGGTCATTTTGGGTCATTTCTTTTGCAACACGCAATTCCTTGATCCGCGCGCCCAGTTTGGTTAAAAACTTTGAATCAGTCATACAAATTGTTACCCCTTCAAATATCTGCAAGCTAAGTTGATTGACCGTTGTCTTAAATGACAATTGTCTTATGCCCCTGTTAGATTATTAATTTTCCCAACAAACCAAGTTCCGTAAAGTTCACCAGTAAAAAGATTTTCTAATGTTGTAATAAAAGACAACCTTTGTGTAACAGACCACTTTTTTTCGAAACAGGTTCACAGGTGGGGGCTTTGATTAGCGCTTTATCATCCTTATTGCAAAGGGTAAAAGCAATTAAATAATTAAGCCACATGCAAAAGCATGGAATCGATATTCCATTTGCAGAACCCATGAACTTTTCTGCTGACACCCGCCTTCTAAAAATCTTACGCAAGTGGGCTAAATACCTGATTTTTATAGTAATGATCATTAGCTTATCCGTATGGATAGGGTGGTTGGTCAAGCCGGTTTTTTTTATAAGACCAAGTGATGGGTCCACTCCAATGAACCCACTCACGGCGATGTGTTTTCTTCTTTACTGTTTTGCTTTCCTGGTTTTTTCTACGTGGCCAAACAACAACCAAAGACGCCGATTGGGAGTAATGCTTACTCTTTTTTTTATTTCCTTCCCGATCATCAGACTCGGAGGTCTTTTATTAAAATGGGATTGGGAGATCGACAAAATATTTTTTACTAATGAAGTCGAAATCGCGAAGAGCAGGCTGGCGGCCAGCACAGCTATCTGTTTTTTGTTCTCGGGTGTTTCAATGTTTTTGTCAGGCCAAGGATCCAGGGGAAAACAAACACTTGCGGAGTTATTTGCCATAGTTGTTTTTTTATTTGCACTTTTTGCATTGTTGGGACATATCTATGATGTACCTGAATTCAACGGCTCGTTACCATTTCTTGCAATGTCAATTCAATCAATTGTTTGCTTTCTCCTTGGTTCATTATCAATTCTGTTTTTACATGCAGGTGAGGGAATATTTAAAGAGTTGGCGTCGACCGATAGTGGTGGTGTCACTTTCCGTAAACTCATCTTCTATGCCCTGGTTATTCCTATTATCATTGGCATCCTGCTTTTATTGGGTTCCTGGGCCGGTTGGTTTAGCACCGAACTTGGTGTTGCGTTAATTGTAATAAGCGTCATAGTCGTTTTTATACCCATGTTATGGTATAATACGGTTTTGCTAAATAAGAGAGATCGGCAAAGAACAATGACGGAAAAGAAATTTGAATTACTGCTTGATGCTGCGCCCGATGCTACGGTTGTTGTAAATGAAAAGGGCGCTATTCAATTAATAAATCGACAGGTAGAAAATCTTTTCGGTTATACAAGAGCTGAATTGATCGGGCAGCCGGTAGAAATACTGATCCCCCATGATGTAAGAGAAAAGCATGTTTATCATCGTTCCGGATTTTTTAAGGAAGCTGGCATACGACCCATGGGTGTTGGAATAGAATTAAAAGCAATCAAAAAAGATCAGTCATTGTTTCCTGTTGAGATAAGTCTTTCCCCAATTGCAACCCATGAGGGATTACTGGTATCCGCGTCAATAAGGGATATCACGGATCGTAAAAAGGCCGAAGAAAAATTTCGTTCGCTGCTTGATGCGGCACCTGATGCTACGATAATCGTAAATCATAAGGGCTTTATTGAAATGATCAACCACCAGACTGAAAATCTTTTTGGTTATCAACGCGATGAACTTATCGGCAAACCTGTTGAATTTTTGATCCCTGAAAATGTCCGCACACAACATGTTCAGCACAGGGCGGATTATATTAAGGCCCCAAAGGTAAGAGCCATGGGTGCGGGCATTGAATTACATGCGATAAAAAAAGATGGAACTAAATTTCCTGTAGAAATCAGCCTGTCCCCATTAAGAACGGAAGAAGGATTATTGATCTCTGCTTCAGTGCGTGATATCACAGCACGAAAAGAATTGGAAAATGAATTGAGGAAGAGCACGGCTGAAATGGAGGCATTTACCTATTCTGTTTCGCATGATCTGAGAGCCCCGTTGCGGGGAATCATTGGTTTTACAAACATGTTAGAAGAAGATTATTCGGCAAAGCTTGATGATGAAGCCAGGCGTATTACCTCTGTGATAAAAAACAATACCCTTAAAATGGGTCACCTGATTGATGATTTGCTTGCTTTTTCCCGTATGGGAAAAAAAGAAATTATCAAAACGAAGATCGATACGATGGTATTGGTCAAAGAGATCATTAATGAAATGAGCGTACAAAACAATAACAAAAGAGTTAGGTGGAACCTCGGTTCGTTGCAAACCATACATGCAGACATCAATACGCTCCGGCAAGTCTGGATAAATCTCATCTCAAATGCGATAAAATATTCAGCAAAAAAAGACGAGCAGTGTATTGATATTGGCTCCACTGCGCAGGGAAAAGAAACGGTGTTTTATGTAAAAGATAATGGGGTGGGATTTGATGAGTCATATAAGCATAAATTATTTAAAGTATTTCAGCGGCTCCACAGTGCTGAAGAGTTTGAAGGCACCGGTGTGGGTTTGGCGTTGGTTGAAAAGATCATATCAAGACACGGAGGCAAAGTGTGGGCCGAAGGGAAACCAGATGAGGGAGCTTGCTTTTATTTTTCACTTCCATCCGGGCAATAAAATGTAATTCTTAAACCCATGCATATGAATCCAAATTCAGTAGAAATTTTGCTTGTTGAAGATAACATTACCGATGCCGAGCTCACCATCCGGGAGTTAAAAAAGCACAACATGGCCAACAATCTTGTGCACGTAAAAAATGGGGAGGAAGCTCTTGATTTTGTTTTTGCCACCGGCAAGTTTGCAGGGACCAGGGAAATTCAATACGCACCGAAAGTGATATTACTGGATATACAGATGCCGAAAATAAATGGTATGGAAGTCTTACAAAAAATAAAATCCGATCCAAGAACCCGTGCTATACCTGTGGTGATCCTGACATCATCAAAAGAAAGCCCTGACATACAAAAGAGCTATGATCTTGGTGCAAATAGTTATATCGTAAAGCCCGTGAACTTTGAAGGTTTTGCGCAGGCAATCAAGAATTTGGGTTTTTATTGGTTATTAATCAATCAACCGCCATCGTAATCGATATGGAGAAGTTGAGAATCTTAATATTAGAAGACAGCCATGCTGACGCCGAGTTAATCCAGCGCCTGTTGCGAAAGGCAAAACCGGATTGTGAGTTTCATCTTGCCATGAGCAAAAATGAATTTTTGAATGCCCTGGACCATTTTTCTCCCGATGTGATCCTTTCCGATAATTCGCTGCCACAATTCAATGCGTTGGAAGCGTTGAAGATCGTTCATCAACGTTCGATGCAGATACCTTTTATACTGGTCACCGGCACTGTATCTGATGAATTTGCAGCTGAGATCATTAAACATGGTGCCGATGATTATATTTTAAAAGACAGGATGGTAAGACTGCCCACTGCCATTGATGTTGGTTTAAAACAAAAAAGTCTTGAGAAAGAAAAACAGGAGGCTGTAAATAAACTGATTCAAAGTGAAGAAAAGTACCGCACCATTTTTTCCAAGAGTCCGCTCCCCACCTGGATATATGATCCCGAAACACTCAGGTTCCTCGAAGTTAATGAAGCAGCCATACGGCATTATGGTTATAGCCACGATACATTCTTGCGCATGACCATAAAGGACATAAGGCCTGAAGAAGATATTGAACCACTGCTAAAAGATCTCCAAAAAATTGATCTGCGTTCCGATGCTCAACAAGGTATCTGGAGACACCGGAAAAAAAATGGGGAAGTAATTATTGTAGAGACGACGGCCCATTCGGTTGATTACGGCAATAGAAAAGTGAGGATGGTTGTTGCAAATGATATTTCCGAGAAAATTGTCGCCGAAGAAGAATTAAGCCGCAATGAACTTCGTTTCCGTACGCTGACGAGTAATGCGCCGGTAGGAATCTTTCAGACCGATGCCGCTGGTCAGACAATTTATGTGAATGAGACATGGATGAAGTATACGGGGTTAAGTTTTGACCAGGCAATGGGTGAAGGATGGACAAGGGCGCTTCATCCTGATGACAAAGAGAAACTGGTAGAGCAATGGCATACCAGATCGCAAATTGGTGAAGAATCTTCTTCCGAGTTCCGTCTTCTCGATAAAAAAGGAAATACAAGATGGGTGATAGGCAAAGCGACTCCCTTGTTTGATAAAAATAAGCAGGTGTCGGGCTATATTGGAACATTATCAGACATCACTGAAAATAAAAAAGCTGAAGAAATCATACAGAAAAGTGAAGAAAAATTCAGAGACCTTGTTGAGAATATCACTGACCTGATATGTACGCATGATCTCAGCGGCCGGATCCTCTCTGTGAACCGGGCCGCAGAAGAACTCATTGGTCACAAATTCCAACCTGATGAATACATTAATATCAGGGATATACTTGCGCCTGATAAAAGAGAAGAATTCGATCTGTATATTGATGCCATAAAAAAACAGGGACGTGTGCAGGGATTGATGAAAGTAAGAACCTTCAGGGGAACGATTCTCGTTTGGGAGTATAACAACTCATTGAAAACGGAGGGCGTTGATGAGCCTGTTGTGCGCGGCTACGCCCGCGACATCACTGAAAGCAGGATCGCTGAAGAAAATCTCAGGAAAAGTGAAGCCAGGTTAAGAGAGGCACAATCGATAGCCCATATCAGCAATTGGGAAATTGATCTCGTTGAGAATATCCAATCCTGGTCCGAGGAAACTTACCGGATTTACGGGATAAATAAACAGGACGTTAAACCGTCCGTAGATGTATTCCTGGCATTTATGCATCCTGAAGATGCAGAGTTTGCTCGAAAAACAGTGCAGGAAGCTATGACTGGCTTGATAGATTCATCTATTAACTTTCGGTTTATTCGTAAAGACGGCGCGGTAAGACATGGGTATTCAGAATGGAAATTTGAATTTGATAAAAAAGGAACTCCCATACGTCTCTATGGAATACTACAGGACATAACGGAAAGGGTCGAAGCCGAGGAAGAAAAGAAGAGATTGGAATTAAAGTTACTTGAACAACAAAAACGGGAACAGGTAATGGTAACGGCTACCGCATTGGAAGCACAGGAAAAAGAACGAAATGCAATTGGAGTCGAGTTGCACGACAATGTCAACCAGATTCTGGTCGGTACTAAATTGTTATTATCAACAGTTAAAAACTTTTCTGATAAAAATATCGATGTCCTGGCTGCTTGCATGAAAAACCTCCAGGATGCGATCGATGAAAACAGGAAAATCGCACATGCACTTGTTACACCTGATCTTGATCTAGATACATTGCCTGAACAGATAAAGAGGTTAACGACAAGTATGTTCAAAACGACAGGTGTGGAATCGAAGATCGATGCCGCAAATTATCAGGAATCGGTTCTCAACAAGGAAAGAAAAATTGCGATCTACCGGATCGCCCAGGAGCAGTGTACCAACATTGTCAAGTATGCAAAGGCCAGCCTCGTCACCGTGATTCTTGGCAATGATGAAAAAGTTTTTAACATGACCATTGTTGATAATGGTGTTGGTATGGAAGAAGGAAAACAAACGATTGGCATTGGTCTGCGGAATATCAATAGCCGCTTAAGTGTCTTCAATGGTAAGGCAACTATTATCACTTCACCCGGCAACGGATTTACCCTGGAAATAGAGATCCCTCTTTAGCTCACCACCAACCCTATTATTTATTTATTCTTACATTCGCCATTC
>JAICPX010000355.1 GCA_025929635.1 Chitinophagaceae bacterium | reverse complement strand
TAGCTCAGCGTTCTTGTTCGTCGCCGTTTTCTTATGGTTCATCGAAACTATTTTCTCCCCGGCAGTTCACGGGATACTTTTGACATATAAAAATAATGATATGAAAAAAGTACCGGTCATACTCGCAACTGCCTTTCTTCTGGTTCTCTTCACCGGTTGCCTGCGCACCCTGCACCCGATCTATACTGTAAAGGACCTTGTTTATGAACCAAAACTTGTTGGCAAATGGAAAACTGAAAGCGAAGGGACCAAAGGGTTTGCCGTGATCACGAACCTCGCTGCAGACAATTCCATTGAACTGCCGGCGAAGATCGCTGCCATCAGGCAAAAAGGTTACCTGGTATCATACCAGAATGAAGACGGCGTGCCGACCGATCAGTACATTGCCTTCCTGGCACGTATTGGCAAACATCTTTATTTCGACTATTTCCCCGCCGACAAGAAAGGCAACGCGGCAGGTGACGTCTTTTTTGTTTCGCATTTTGTAAAAATGCATACATCATACCGCGTTGATATTTCTAAAGAAGGCTTGTTTGAGCTCAGCCAGCTTGATGAATCATATATTACCAAGCTGATCGATGAGAAAAAGATACGTATCAGCCATGAAAAAGATGGCGAGGATAATATTGTTATTACCGCATCAACCCAGGAGCTGCAGCAATACATCATCAAATATGGTGATGAGCCCGGAGCGTACACAAGCGAAAAGACAACCTTCAAAAAATAAACCTTCTCTAAAAAAAACTGATATGAAAAAGATCATACTATCCCTGCCTGTACTGGCAATATTTATTCAATCCTGTGTCACCTCGCTTCAACCGCTGGTTACCTATAAAACTGCTGTTGCGGATGCCCGGCTTGCCGGTACGTGGAATTCAGACGGGCAGGATTACACTGTTCAAAAATTTTTCGACAGTGACCTGTTTAAAAAGTTAAGCAAGGCTTTCGAAAAGAATAGTTCAGGTAACGATGGAGAGATGACAAAAAAAGAAAAAGAAGATTCATTGTTATACTCCAGGTCCTATATTGTTAAGTACACAAAAGATAATGTTGAATATCACCTGTTTGGCGCAATGTCGAAACTAAATGGACAGTATTATATCAATTTTACACCCGTAGAAATCGACGCCCGGGGCGAAAACGAGCAAGCTTTTGAGATCACGTTGACCGATCGCCTGGCCACTCATACCATTGCAAGACTTAAGTTCAATAACTCAAATTCCCTTCAACTCGACTTTATAGATGGCAACTTCTTATATGAGCAGGTAAAGGCGGGTCGGATGAAGATCAAACATGTAAGCGACGATCTGTATGATACCTTCCTCGTCACCGCATCTACTGTCGAATTACGGCAATTTGTTGAAAAGTATGGGAACGATGATCGCTTTTTCAACAAGGAAAATTCTGTTACCTTGATCCGCAAAAGCTAGGTGATGAGAAAGTATCCCCAACTCAATCATCCTGTAGTACGATGGATACAGCACCTCCTGTTCTGGGTGCTTTCCTTCATTTTATTCCTGCAGATTTTCAGGACCGGCACCAGTACCGAAAAAGTCGATTATATCTACACCGCATTATTTCATCTAAGCCTGTTGCCTGCTGTTTACATTAATCTTGAGCTACTCTTGCCCAGGTTCGGAAGAAAAAAGCGATTATTGGTGTACGTGGTATTGCTCGCGGCTACCATCATTCTCTTTTCATGGATCAATTACAAATTCTTTGCTTTCTGGTCTGCGGGAATTTTTCCGGATTATTTCTTTATTTCCTATTTCACCTTTAAAGAGATCATATTCTTTTTCTCCGGCTGTATCATTGTAACATCATTGCTTAAGTTGTCGAGGTCGTGGTTCCGGGTCAGTGAGCTGGAAAGGAAATTGCTTGAAAAAGAAAAACAGAAAACCGAGGTGGAACTGAAGGCATTAAAGGCGCAGATCAATCCCCATTTCTTTTTCAATACGCTCAACAGCATTTATTCCATGGCATTGGATAAAGATGAAAGACTACCCACTACCGTCCTTCAGCTTTCAAACCTGATGCGGTATTTTTTGTATGAATCAAACGACAGGTTTATCCCGCTGGGAAAGGAACTGGATGTCGTCGACAATTATATAGCATTGCAAACGTTACGATCCGGAGAACAATTAACGATCCAGACACAAAGGTCCGGCACCGTGAATGGGCAGCAAATTGCACCTCTCCTGCTGATCACATTCCTGGAAAATGCATTTAAGCATGGGGTCAGGGGTGATGGTGCTGATCCTTTTATCAGGCTGAATATTACAGTTGACAGGAACACCCTCTTGTTTTCTGTGCTGAACAACAAAGGGGTCATTGATGAGATAAAAACAACGGAGCACGGCGGGCTGGGTCTTGAAAATATCAAACGTCAGCTTGAACTGCTCTACCCGAATAAACACTCACTTACAGTAAAAAATATGAAAGATAGTTTTGTCGTAGAATTGCAATTAGAGTTATGAATCGTTATAAATGCGTCATAATCGAAGATGAACCGCTGGCGCAAAATGTTTTAATAAAATACATTGCGGACCATCCTTCACTGGAGCTTATAGTTGTGTGCAATGATGCGCTCGAAGCACAACCCATCTTAGCACATCAGAAGATCCCGCTGATCTTTCTTGACATAAATCTTCCCAAGCTATCCGGCATTAATTTCATCAAGACATTATTGCATCCGCCATTGATCATATTTACCACAGCTTATCCCGAATATGCAGTAGAAGGGTTTGAATTGAATGCAGTTGACTATTTGCTAAAGCCCTTTTCCATTGAACGTTTCTTAAAGGCAGTGAACCGTGCGATCGAAAAACTAAACGCCGGCAACAACGAAACTGCAGAAAACAAGAGTTTACATATTTTTTTGAAGTCAGATAAGAAGATCCATAAGGTCGATCTTAACTGCATTCAATATATAGAAGCCATCGGTGATTATATGAAAGTAGTCACTGACGACGGTCAGCTGATCGTAAATGAAACCATGAAAAAACTCCAGGAAGATCTGCCTTCAGGAGATTTTATCCGTGTTCATAAAAGTTTTATTATCTCCAGGAACAGGATACGATTTATCGAGGGGAACTATATCCAGTTGGACGGAAAAAGTATACCGATCGGCGCAACGTACCGTACCGACGTTCTTTCCAGGATCGATAAATAGAATTCAAAGTCGGAACGAATGTTAGAAATACGTAGGGGGTCGTGCATCCCGGGCATTATCAGGATACTATCATCCTGCCGAAAAATCGTAACATTCCCTTTTAATCCTGATGGCTGCGGCGTATTTTTATAACCATTGTTGACTGCTGGAGAATCAAACCCGATGAATACAAGGCACTGCTATTTGTGGAATCCCTTATTCCTGGCCACTTTTACCCGATCGTGGTTCATAATTATTCTTTTCCTTATACCCTTTATAAATTTTTCCCAAACGACAAATATCAGTGGCATTGTCAACAGCTATCATGCGGTGATTGGAATTTCAGCTACCGCCGCAAAGCTTGATAATGTTTCGGGACTTGCATACGGAAACACTGTCTTAATAATTCAAATGAAAGGTGCTTCGATCAACACATCGAATACTTCTTCATTTGGTGATACAACTTCGTTGAACTATGCAGGTAATTATGAATTAGCAACGATCTGCTTAGTTAGCAATGATTCGGTTTATTTTTTCAATGAGCTTGTAAATAATTATGACGCTGGTTATAAGGTACAGTTAGTAAAATTTGGTGAATACTATTCGGCCAGTGTGATCGACACAGTAAAAGCACAATCATGGAACAGCTCAACCGGCAAAGGCGGTGTGCTTGCCATTAGAGTAGAAGAAGATCTCACGCTGAATGCCCCGTTATTTGCTGATTCAACCGGTTATAAAGGCGGCGCATTCTATTTACACAGCGGCAGCTGCGGTTTTTTTAATCCCGTGGGTACCGGTTATGCCTATGATGCAACCTCAGGATCCGCAAGTAATGGAGCATATAAAGGTGAAGGGGTTGCTGATGTTCCTGCAAATCTTGATGGTGCAAGAGGAGCTCCGGCGAATGGTGGCGGAGGCGGAAACAATCATAACAACGGCGGTGGTGGGGGTGCCAATTTAACTCCCGGGGGTAATGGAGGTGGAAATTTTAGTACAGGGCCAAGTGGTTGTACAGGAAACTACCAGGGTCGCGGTGGAAAAGCCTTAGGCACCTGGAACAATACAAAAATATTTATGGGTGGTGGTGGCGGCGCCGGTCATGCTAACAGTACGGTACAATCTTATGCTGGCGGCAATGGTGGCGGGATCATTATCGTGATCGCAAAAAATATCATCGGTAATGGCCATATGATTTCTGCAAATGGCCAGGCCGGTAGATCTACAAGTTATGATGGCGCTTCCGGGGGTGGAGCCGCTGGTACGATTATCATGAATATTTCAAACAACTACAGTGGCTCGTTAACTATACAGGCAAATGGTGGTAACGGCGGGATCGAGGATGATGATAATAGTTCCGGGCGGTGTTATGGTGCCGGTGGTGGCGGAAGTGGCGGAGTGATTTATTTTAATGGGTCCGTGCCCGCAATTACGACTGCATATACAGGGGGTACGGCAGGCACCAATATTGATCCGTTAAGTTGCGGTACTCCTGCGCCTGCAGCAAATGGATCCAATGGGTCGGCAGTTCCTGATTATTCATACCCTGCATCGATAACCCCTTCCGCTGGTTGCGCAAACGCATTGCCTGTCAGGATCATTTATTTTGACGCTACACTTGCTAATGATAAAAAAATAAAATTGCAATGGGATATCGCAAACCCTGAAGAAGCACGTTCATTTACCGTCGAAAAATTAAATTCTTTTAATAACTGGGTTGGCCTCCTGCCCGTTAATAGCGCTGAAAATGTTCACCATTACGAAACATTTGACAATGCACCGGTAAAGGGTGAGACTATTTACCGGTTGAAAGTCATTGCTAAAAACAACAATACAATTTATTCGGCGCAAAAAAGAGTTGTCGTAAAATTTGATGACCCATTCACGGTATACCCTAATCCGGCCAGTGATAAGATCATTATCAAAGGAAAGATCAATCCAAACACGATAATCAAGATCACCGATATTGCCGGCAGGGAAATAAAAAGAATAATTA
>JAICPX010000411.1 GCA_025929635.1 Chitinophagaceae bacterium | reverse complement strand
AAGAATCATTATGAGAACATTATGGTTGGCCGTCTTTGCAGGCGCCGCCGCATTAATTTCATGTGCACAAAACAACAATCAACGTATAAAAATGAATACAGCAAAAACGTCTGAAAAAGCAGAGGCAACTTTTACCGGCAAGACTGATACTGCCACCTTAGGTACAGGGTGTTTCTGGTGTACCGAAGCCATATTTGACCAGCTTGATGGTGTCATTTCGGTGACATCCGGTTATGCCGGTGGTTCAGTTGCCAACCCTTCTTACAAACAGGTCACTACCGGAGAAACCGGTCATGCAGAATGTGTCCAGATCGTTTATGATACAGCGAAAATTACTTTTGATGAACTACTGGAAGTCTTCTGGCAGGTACATGACCCCACCACGTTAAACCGGCAAGGTGCTGATGTGGGCACTCAATATCGCAGCGTTATCTTTTATCACGATGATGAGCAAAAACAAACAGCGGAGAAGTATAAAACTGAATTGGATAAAAGTGGAGCCTACGATAACCCGATCGTAACCACGCTGGAGCCCTTCACCAGATTTTATAAAGCGGAAAACTATCACCAGGAATATTATGAACTGAACAAAAACTCCAATCCTTATTGTTCAATCGTGATCCAGCCCAAGCTGGAGAAATTTCAAAAAGTATTTAAAGACAAATTGAAAAAGCATTAAAAGCAAAGGCGGGAAAATTCCCGCCTTTTGTTTTGGGTACCATTCAAATCATAGTTTTGATTTTTGTTAGAAAATAATGAATGGTTTTTCTGGACGTTTTCAAAAGATAATGGATAACGGGTCAATTGGATCTTACATTCATACGAGTATCAAACGGCTTCCAGGGCGGATTTGGATCTTAGGTTTCTCATATGAGCTTGATGGATGCTGGATACTGGATGCTGGATACTGGATGCTGGTATAGGGCTTAATGGACACATTATGTGACAATGACAATTATATAAAAACTCATAGCAGTTATCTATAAACAATGAAATAAGCAAAAATTGGAGATCAATTGAACCGGTAAAAACTACAAGGAAACTACAGGGAGAAAAGACACATTACGGGAGTCATTTCCAGGGTATGATTTCAACGGATCAGATCTTTCGGGTTTTGAATATTGGAGATGGTTGATCGTGGATATAAGGATAAGCTTATTCAAAAGCTGGACATAAAGATAAAAATCTGTCTTTGCTTATGCAAGCTTCAACTTATTTTTTTCAATAGTAAATCTTCGAAAAAGCAACGTCTTTGCCTGATTTTCCTTCTTCAAATCAACAACAAAAAGTAAAAACCCTATTTAAATACGAACGTCTAAATTTACAATTCAAAATTTCAGCCATTGAGAAAGATTTTAAAGACGATTGCAATTATTAATTATTTATTAATTATTATTTCTTCAAATGCCCAGTTTACAAAACAGGACACGCTGCGTGGGAGCAACGGACCGGGCAGAGATTGGTGGAATGTGAAGGCTTACACTATAAATATTACTCCAGATTATTCAAAGAATGCGATAAAAGGGTCCGTCTCGATCATATTTGGAGTATTAAAAACGGGAAAGAACAAGATCATGCAGATAGATCTCCAGCAACCACTTAAAATAGACAGAATAGAAGCATCCGCTAAAATCAAAAAGTACTGGAGGGAGGGAAACGTTTATTTTATAGATTTTGGAGACAAAGACTTTAAAAGAACATTGGAAAACTCGAATGTGAGTACAATTAATACCATAACTATCTATTATCATGGACAGCCTACGGTAGCAAAACGTCCTCCCTGGGATGGCGGATGGATCTTTAACAAAGATGCAAACGGACGACCGTGGATGAGCGTAGCCTGTCAGGGTTTGGGAGCAAGCGTGTGGTATCCTTGCAAAGATTACCAGCTCGATGAACCTGATCTTGGTGCAAGTCTGATTATTAATGTTCCGGATTCATTAACCGCGGTTGCCAATGGCCATTTACTGGAAAAGAAATCAAAAAACGGAATGACGTCGTGGACCTGGGAGGTTAAGAATCCAATCAATAACTATAACATCATTCCCTACATCGGCAAATATGTAAACTGGAAAGAAACTTATGAAGGTGAGAAAGGCAAATTAGACTGTAGCTATTGGGTCCTTGATTATAATTTGGAAAAAGCAAAAGAACAATTTAAACAAGCGGCACAAACTTTAAAAGCATTTGAACATTGGTTTGGCCCCTACCCTTTTTATGAAGATGGTTTCAAATTGGTTGAAGCGCCTCATCTTGGCATGGAACATCAAAGCGCTGTTGCGTATGGCAATGGATTTCAAAATGGCTATCGCGGCAGGGATCTTTCCGGAAGTGGCTGGGGATTGAAATGGGATTTTATCATTGTACATGAAATGGGTCATGAGTGGTTCGGCAACAATATCACGACAGAAGATATCGCCGATATGTGGGTACATGAAGGGTTTACCAATTACTCTGAAACATTATTTACTGAATATTATTATGGCAAAGAAGCCGGAAGTGATTACTGTATAGGTACAAGGAATAATATTCAGAATGATATCCCGATCATCGGCCCTTACGGTGTAAATAAAGAAGGAAGTGGCGATATGTATTATAAAGGTGGAAATATGCTGCACACCATCCGCTATGTGATCAATGATGATGAGAAGTTCAGAGCGATCCTGCGTGGATTGAATTCAACTTTCTATCATAAGATCGTAACGACCCGGGATGTCGAAAACTATATGTCAAAGCAATCTGGGAAGGATCTTTCAAAAATATTTGATCAATATTTAAGAACAACAATGATCCCTGTGCTGGAATATAAATTCACAGGAGATAATATGTATTACCGATGGACAAATTGTGTAAAAGGCTTTAACATGCCTGTAAAACCCGATAAAGCAGATGATTGGCTAAAAGCAACAACAGAATGGCAAACGGTGGCCGTTACAGCGGGTATCTTACAAGCCGGCCTGAAGATCGACCGCAATTTTTATGTAACCGTAAAAAAAGTTGAATAATGGTGAATGGTCAATAGTGAATGGTGAATTGTGAATAGCGCGTTGTGATTGTCTTGGCCAGTTGCATTTTGACCATTGCCCATTGACAATTCACCATTCACCATTCACTATCTTTACCGCATGAGCAACATTCGACGGCAAAGTATTATCTCTTCAATACTGATCTATGTTGGCTTTGCTTTCGGCGCGTTGAATACTTACCTTTTTACAAGAGAAGGCGGCCCTTTTACCAAAGAAGAATATGGACTCACAGGAGTGTTTATGGCGATCGGTTCAATTATGATGTCGTTGGCTACGCTGGGCATGCCTTCCTATATCAATAAATTCTTTCCCTATTATAAAGATCATTTACCGAAAAGCAAAAATGACCAGGCAACGCTGGCCTTGCTGGTAAGCTTTATCGGTTTTTTGGTTGTGAGTATAGGAGGACTGTTCTTAAAAGATGTTGTTGGGAAAACATTTGCAAACTCTCCACAGGTTGTCATATATTATTATTGGCTCTTCCCTTTTGGATTGGGTCTTACTGTCTTTGCTGTGCTGGAAGCATTAGCATGGAGTCATCACAAATCCATACTTTCAAATTTTTTTAAAGAGGTTCAGTTCCGTATTCTAGTCACACTTCTTTTTGTGCTCACCAGCATTGGTCTTATTAAAAGCTTTGATGTTTTTATAAAAATTTATTCTTTTTTATACCTGTTCATCGCCGCTTTACTTTTTATTTATTTATACAGCACCGGGAAGATCAGCTTTACCTTTTCAATAAGCAAGGTTACCCGGAAGTTCATAAAAAAGATCGTCACACTTTGCAGTTTTGTATGGGGAGGAACATTGATCTATACACTTGCGGCGGCGGCAGACACAATTATTATTGCATTGATTTTTCCCAATGGTGCCGGCATGGCGGGCCTGTTTACGTTTGCTCAATACCTTACAAGCATTATTCAGGCTCCACAAAGAAGTATCATTGCCGCTTCCGTAGCCCATCTGTCACAAGCCTGGAAGGATAAGGATTATGGAAAGATCAATCGAATTTACCAGCGATCATCTATTAACCAGCTGATCTTTTCAACGGCAGTGTTTTGTATCATTTGGCTTAATTATAGTGATGCAATTGTCACGCTGGATCTTCAACCTGAATATAAAACAGTCCTGAATGTTTTTCTGTTCATGGGTTTGATGAGAATCATTGATATGGGAACGGGAGTGAGTGGCCAGATCATTGCTACTTCAACCTACTGGCGTTTTGATTTTATGACTGGTGTGATCCTTATTGTCACCATGTTGCCGTTAACCTGGGTACTCACGAAGGAATTGCAGTTAATTGGACCTGCCGTGGCAAATCTTATTTCTTTCTTCCTCTACAATTTGATCCGTTATCTCTTCTT
>JAICPX010000038.1 GCA_025929635.1 Chitinophagaceae bacterium | reverse complement strand
AGAATATGTATTGATCGGCTATGGAACCGGCGCTATCATGGCGGTGCCCTGTGGTGATCAGCGTGACTTTTTATTTGCAAAGCATTTCAATATTCCTATTACTAACATCATTGGTGGTCATTATAATGGCGAAGAAGCGAACCCGACAAAGGACGCGATTCTTGAGAATTCAGATTTTCTCAATGGAATGGTGATGAAAGATGCGATCGATGTGGTGATCAGTAAGCTGGAAGAATTGGGTATGGGTGTGAGAAAAGTGAATTATAAAATGCGGGATGCAGCATTCAGCCGCCAGCGCTATTGGGGAGAGCCATTCCCCATCATTTGGAAAAACGGCATTGCCTATCCTTTGGATGAAGCTGAATTACCGGTAGTGTTGCCGCATATGGATGAATTAAAACCCGGTCCCGATGCGGAGGGTCCATTAGCGAATCTTACGGAGTGGGTCAATCTCCCCTCTCCGTCAGGAGAGGGGCCGGGGGTGAGGCGTGAAGTAAATACAATGCCTGGTTATGCCGGTTCATCCTGGTATTTCTTACGCTACATGGATCCGCATAATGACAAGGAATTTTGTGATCGCAAAGCATCTGACTATTGGGGGCAGGTTGACCTGTATATAGGTGGTACCGAGCATGCTGTTGGTCATTTATTATACAGTCGCATGTGGACGAAATTTTTGTATGATATTGGGTTGATCAGTCATGAAGAGCCGTATAAAAGATTGGTAAACCAGGGGATGATCCAGGGTAGTTCAAGATTTGTTTACAGAATTCATGGCTCAAATAAATTTGTGTCAGTTGGATTGAAAGATCAATATCAAACTGACGCAATACATGTAGATGTTAACATTGTTGATGGTTTGGAACTCGATGTTGAGGCCTTCAAAGAGTGGAGGAATGCTGAGTTTGGAGACGCTGAATTTATTTTAGAAGACGGTAAATACATATGCGGAAGCGAAGTAGAGAAAATGAGTAAGCGTTATTTTAACACTGTTAACCCAAATGATCTTTGTAAGAAGTATGGGGCGGATACATTTAGAATGTATGAGATGTTTCTTGGGCCGATAGAGATGAGCAAACCATGGGATACAAAAGGGATTGAAGGTGTTCATAGGTTCCTGAAGAAACTGTGGCGCTTGTTTTATGACGAACCGAAGGGAAAGGTCTGGAATGAAGAGAAGGCCACAGATGCAGAATTAAAAATTCTTCATAAAACAATTAAGAAGATCGAAGAAGATACAGAGCGATTCAGCTTTAATACCGGCGTCAGCACATTTATGATCTGTGTAAATGATCTGACTGATTTGAAGTGTCATAAAAAAGAAATTCTTGAACCACTATTAATTCTTTTAGCTCCATATGCGCCGCATATAGCAGAAGAGTTGTATGCGCAACTACGCCAGGCTCCCCTCTCCGGGTCATTGCGAGCGGAGCGAAGCAAGAGAGGGGTTGGGGGTGAGACGTCAATTCTCAACGCATCATTTCCGAAATGGAATGAAAAATACCTGAAAGAAACTTCAAAATCATATCCTGTTGCCATCAATGGGAAAACAAGAACTGAATTAACACTTGCGCTTGACGCCACCCAACAACAGGTAGAAGAAATAGTATTGAAAGATGCTGTGGTTACAAAATGGCTGGAAGGCAGGCAACCGAAGAGGATCATTTACGTTAAAAACAAAATGATCAATGTGGTTGTATGATCGCTCCTGTTACCGCGGGAGACAAAAGATTTACAGGCGATTCCGATCAATTGGGTTCAACGCCTGCAGGAGTTGAACTTCTATAATAAACTCTCTGCTATAAATATTGAACTCTTACCAGGTTTTTTGTACCGGGAAATAAATAAATTTTTATATACGGCAATTCTTTCAAACGATTTTGGGTGTACATTGTTCGCCCAAAATTGTTTTTATGAACCGCTCACTTGCCATTTTCGTATTATTATTTTCTGTTCAGTCATTTTCTCAAAACAATGCGTTTTTTCTTTCTAATCCTACGCTTACTCCCGATGGACAAACCGTGATCTTTGCATTTGAAGGAGATCTTTGGAAAGCAAATGTGAATGATGGCAATGCAACGAGGTTGACAGCAATGCAGGGCTATGAAACCTCTCCCCGCGTTTCACCTGACGGAAAGTGGATCGCATTTACCGCAACGCAATATGGTAATCAGGATGTATTTATTATTCCTGCCAATGGGGGCGAAGTAAAACAATTAACTTATCACGGCGGCACAGACGATGTTACGGGTTGGGCCTGGGATTCTCAAAGTATATATTTTAACAGCAATCGTTTGAACCGGTTTGCCGGGTTTAAAGTTGGTGTTAATGGCGGTACACCCCAAAGGATCTTTGGTGATAATTTCTTTCAATATGATCATAATCTCGTTGAACACCCTGCATCGGGCGAGATATTTTTCAGCGATACATGGGAAAGTATCAACCAGGCTCAGCGTAAAAGATACAAAGGACCGTTCAATCCCGACATTCAATCCTATAACTTAAAAACAAAACAACATAAAAAATACACCACCTGGGAAGGCAAGGATTTTGGCGTAACGATCGACAGGAACGGGTATGTTTATTTTATTTCTGATGAAAATAATGGTGAATACAATTTGTGTGTATTGGTAAACGGGGTTAAAAAGAACTGTACAAAATTTACGTCATCGATCAAAACACCACAGGTTAGCGCCAATGGCGAAAAAGTAGTCTTTGAGAAAGATTACCAGCTTTGGTCATACGATGTAAAAACCGGCAACACAAAAAAACTGGATATCTCCATCATCCGGAATAATGTCTTGCCAAAAGAAAAAGATTTTGAAGTAAGAGGCCATATCGGGGATTTTGATGTATCTGCAGATGGAAAAAAACTGGCTTTTGTTTCGAGAGGTGAATTGTTTGTAGGTGATATAGAAGGAAAATTTATACAGCAAATAAATCGTGGTAATGCGGAAAGGGTAGACGAGGTAAAATGGATGAGTGATAATAAAACCCTGTTATTTAATCAAACAACTGCCGATGGTTATTACAATTGGTTTACAGCAAGGGCAGATAGCAGCCGTACAGCAAAACAGCTCACTAACGAGAAAAGAAACAACAGGAATATTGTCTTAAATAAAAAAAGAACACAGGCAGTTTACCTGAGCGGCCGCGATGAAGTACGATTGCTCGACCTGAAAACATTACAAAGTAAAACGATTGTGAAGGATGAGATATGGGCCTTCCAAAATAGTGACCCTGGATTCTCACCTAACGATGAGTATGTTCTATTTACTGCGAAAAGGAACTTTGAGGAAGATATTTTTGTTTATAATATCAAGGAAGGAAAAACAACCAATCTTACAAATACAGGAATAACTGAATCGGGACCTGTATGGTCTGGTGATGGAAAATATATTTATTTCACGTCCCAGCGTTTAAGACCGGGTTACCCATTTGGAATGCCTAATGCAAAAGTGTATCGCCTGCCGCTGGAAAAACTGGATGAACCTTACCGTATTGACAAATACAACGAATTGTTTAAGGAAGGCAAGAAGGATACAACAAAAAAGGCTGCGCCTGTTGATTCGATAAAAGTTTCTGTGTCGATAGATATGGACCTGATCATGGAAAGGCTGGAGCAGATCAGCCCTTCACTTGGGGCTCAATTCTTACAGGCTGTTTATCAAAAGGGAGATAAAACAACTGTGTTTTATACCAGTAACCATGGTGAGGCAAGAAATGCACTTTGGAAAACAGTGATCGAGCCATTTGAACAGAACAAAACGGAAAAGATCGCGAACACTGACAATAGTTTTGGATTCGACATAGTTGAAGTCAGTGATAAATTGTATGTGCTGTTTAATGGGACCATCAATAAACTCAATATTGAAGCCAACAAAGTTGATCCTGTGAGCATCAGTTATACGTTCCGGAGAAATCTTTCAGACGAATTTACCCAAATGTTCTATGAAGCATGGGCCCAAATGGAGGAAGGATATTATGATGATAAATTTCACGGCCTGGATTGGAAGAAAACAAGAGATTATTACAAACAATTCTTACCTCACTTAAATAACCGGGCTGACCTGCGGGTAATGCTGAATGATATGCTGGGAGAATTGAATTCGTCACACCAGGGTTTTGGCACATTTGGAACTGACGAAACAATTCCTTTACAAAATCAAACAATGGAAACAGGGATCATATTTGAAAATGATGATCCTTATAAAGTAAAATACATCGCTCGCCGCTCCGTTGCTGATCGAAAAGCTATCGATATTAAACCTGGCGATATATTGGTCAAGGTCAACGATAGGGAGGTTGACAAAAAAATGGATCGCAATTATTATTTCACGGTGCCGACAAGAGATAGAGAGCTACGGTTGACATTTAATCGTAATGGCAAAATGATCGCTATTAAAATTCATCCGCAGGCTACCTTGTTTGCTAATTTATACGACGAATGGATCGATGCCAATCAAAAAAGAGTCGATGAAAAAAGTAAAGGGCGGATTGCGTATGGTTACATGAAGAACATGGGACAATTCGAGCTTGATCAGTTCATCATTGATATGACGCAGGAATTATCAGGGAAGGATGCACTCATTTTTGACTTGCGTTATAACACGGGTGGCAATGTGCATGATGAAGTCCTGAAATTCCTCTCCCAGCGATCTTATCTTAATTGGAAATATCGTGAAGGCAAGCTAACGCAGCAGTCAAACTTTTCACCCAGTGATAAACCGATCGTGTTGCTGATAAATGAACAGTCATTAAGTGATGCAGAAATGACAGCACAGGGGTTTAAAGCTTTAAAACTTGGCAAGATCATCGGGAATGAAACTTATCGCTGGATCATTTTTACAAGCGGGATCGGTTTGGTAGATGGTTCATCGGTTCGCATGCCGGCATGGGGTTGTTATACGTTGGATGGAAGAGATATGGAAATGACAGGGGTACAACCTGATATTCTTATCGTCAATAGCTTTGATGATAAGTTAAACGGCCGCGATCCACAGCCTGATAAAGCCATCGGGGAGATACTGAGACAGTTGAAATAATCAAATAAGGCCTGGGCTGTGTGATGGTGGTCCGCCGTGGACGAAGGCAGGTGCCGTTAGGCCCTTTTCAGCTTGCGCAGGCGGTACTGCAATTTTCTTTTGATAAAATCACTCAGCTTATAGCGCTTCAGGATCTCTTCAGGAATGTGTGCAGCGCCATTGATATAGCCTAAACAACCGGGCTGATTGCAATAGCATTGAAAAGGACTGGCCATATCCCATTCTGTCGATGGATAAAAGAAGGTGAACTCTTCGCCTTCGGCGATATTACGCAAGGCAGTAACTTCTCCTTTTGTAGTATCAAAAAAACAATTGGGATCGCATCCATGATTGATGTACTGAAGGAAATAAGGATGCAGCGCGATATGAGTTTTGTTTCCTGTTTGCACAGTCAAATAAGAAGGCTTGTCAGAAACAAAAGCAGCACCTAATGGACTTATTTTTTCTCCTTTTCTGAAACTTTTTAACGCGAATAAAACCTGTTGCCCGGTGGTTCTGTCTTTTCTTATTTCTGCAAACTGGTGATTGGCGACTATATCATAGTCTGTGCTTGTTGCGGGGTTTACTTTCATAAATGGTTAGTAAGTATTAATAATAGAATATAATGGTACATTGAAATTATATATAATAAATAAAATAACAAAACTATAAACGGTGAAATGTGAAATAAAAGTGTATTAATCTTCCTTTCTTTGCTAACAATCATTTGAATCAAACAATATATGCCATATGAAAAAGATATCTATTGTGATTGGTTTAATACTGTCGGTTGGCGTTCATTCACAGGAATTGAATGTAATGACCTTTAATATCCGTTACAATACAAAAAATGACAGCCTGAATGCATGGCCATACAGAAAAGATAAAGCTGCATCGCAGGTACTGTTTCATAATGTACAGATATTGGGTGTGCAGGAAGCGTTGCATGACCAGGTAATGGATTTGGGTCAGACACTTACTCAATACAAATTCACCGGCGTAGGCCGTGATGATGGTAAAACAAAAGGAGAATATTCAGCAATTTTTTATGATACGGCGAGATTGAAACTCCTTGGATCATCAACATTCTGGTTATCGTTAACTCCGGAAGTTCCTGGCAGTAAGAGTTGGGATGCAGCTATTACAAGAATTGTTACGTGGGCAAAATTCAGGGATGTTAAAACAAAGAAAGTTTTCTTTGTTTTCAATACACATTTTGATCATATAGGAAAAGAAGCAAGAAAGGAAAGCGCCAAACTATTAAAGCAAAAAGTAAAGGATATAGCGGGTAGCGATCCTGTGATAGTTACAGGGGATTTTAATGCTATGCCTTCAGATGATCCAATAAAGATATTGCTCGACCAAAATGATGCTAACCGGTTAATCGACACCAAAACAATAAGTAAAACTCCACATTATGGTCCGTTGGGGACATTCAATGGATTTGGTTCGAAAGAAAGAGATGGGGAACCTATTGATTATGTTTTTATAAAGGGAAAATGGAAGGTACTGCAGCATGCTACCTTATCTCAAACCTGGGAAGGCAGGTTTTCATCGGATCATTTTCCCGTGTTTGCAAAACTTAGTTTTTGACCGCGTTGGGTTGATCTTTCGGTTTTGATAAGCGAATCACTGCACTGCTTTCTTCAGTACTTTTCAGCATTGCTTCATAACGTTTATTATCAACTATCGCCAGCATGTAAGATGTGTTGGGAGGGATCTCACCAAGATTTTCTGCCACCATCACCAGTTCATTTGTTTCATTCAGCTCACTCACCGGTAGTTTGATCGTATAAGCTACCGCTGTTAATCGGATATGCTGAAAAAGAAGTTTGTTGTTTAAGAACAGGGAAATGGAATCGCCGTCGATTTGGGCGTTGTCATAAAATCGCAGCTCAATTGAATCACCGGTAACGGGTATTTCTACAGCAATTACTTTTTCTCTTATCGTAAACTCTTCCTCAATTGTTTTTTTCACGATTGCCCGTTTTTGTTCAGGTTTCGGCTGTTCAATTGGTTTTAGTGCTTCGGTTTTCTGA
Source organism: Chitinophagaceae bacterium (assembly GCA_025929635.1). Taxonomy (GTDB): domain Bacteria; phylum Bacteroidota; class Bacteroidia; order Chitinophagales; family Chitinophagaceae; genus VBAS01. The sequence goes on along the minus strand of JAICPX010000038.1, from coordinate 10,879 downwards.
ATTGGCTTTGGATCGGTCATAACCGTTTCCCTGTTGTTGACAGGAGGAGTTGTTTTTGCCTGGGGAATCATCTTTTCTTCAGGAATAATAACAGGTATTGATGCAATAGAAGCTATGCTATCAATGTAGTAGGGATCGCTGGCACCCGAAGTATAATTTTCAATAATAAAATCCCATTCATCCGGAAAAGTTGTTTCATTTGTTTTTTCCAGCTGCACGGGTCCTTGTATTGATTCAGGTTTATTTTTAAGAGCGGCATCGCCATCCAGCATCATCTGTCCGCTACCCGGGCAATTAAAATCTGCTGATGACAGGTAGGGAGATTTACCGGGTGTGGTAATACTTAACCTGCCTGTCCTTTCATCAAGCAATTCATCATCCCACCACACGGCTTCGTTTGTCCCGGCATCGAAATATCCTTTGATAGAATAGCGACGGTAGTGCTTCTCCGATTCAAAGTAATAAGAGGTACCTAACAAACTATCTCCTTTCTGGATTATTTTAATTTCGACCTTTTTCTTATTGATCTTTCCTTTCCAGACACCGGTTATCATTTGAGTGTATGAAGTGGTATAAAACAACAGGAAAAACAAAGTAAAGACCGAAGCGTTTAATGATTTTTTTGTGTGCTGCATTTCCAATGTCTCCGGCTCTTTAACGACTTAAAAAGGCAATTATTTTACGCTGGTATCACCTTTAGAAAAGCTTTGTGTACAAATGAAATACGTGAGTGTTAGCATTGCTGAAAACACCCTTAGTTTTTTTTCAGGGGTTTTGCTCGGATTATCAAAAAAACACTAACTTAGGTCGCTGTAACTAACGCTTAACTTTTTTAATACCAAAACAAATAACTGCCTATGTCAGTTTTATACCCAGTTACCTTAGGGAGAGGTTGTACCCATTTTAAAACCAAAAGCAACACTGCACTCAGAATTCTTCTCTTTTTATCGATCACTATATTCTCTTTCCAGCAATCTTTTGCCCAGGATGAAAAAGAATTACAAGTCAGAAAAGAAGCGGAATTAAAAAAGCAAGAAGCTGCTCAGCTGGCAGAAAAGCTAAAAGCCAATCCGGCATTGATCCGGAAACTGCGGATTAATGAGTTAAAGGAATTAGTGGATCGCTTACCCGAAGCAGAGCAAAAAGTAATTACTTCAACGTATTCCGCTATCCAGGCAGATGATGAAAAGGCAAAGTATGAAGCGAAAATGCTTGAGCAACAAAAAGCGGGTCCGTCCTTACCCGGCGTTGAGTATAAAATAATAACTACCGGGGAGCGGGTCGAATATATAATTACGAATAAAGGAACTGAGATGTTTCGCCAGCAAGTAAATATTGCAGGCAGTGTGTACGACAAAACTGTTCAGGCAGAAAAAGAGGCTATCTATGCAGCGAATATATTAAGGGCAAATAATAATTATCCGGTTGATGCATTAGCAAACGAGATAAGAGTACTGGCAAATTCGCCACGCCCCACTTCCGCAAGAACTCAAAACACAAGCCGTATAACAGCTGATTATACATTCAATGGTGGCGGTGGAACTATTCCAACCACTGGTGCACCTGGCCTGGCCACTCCATATCCTTCGGTCATTACTGTAAGCGGAGTTCCTGCCGGAGCAATCGTAAAAGAAGTAAAGATCAATGGACTTAGCCATACGTGGGCTGATGATGTTGATATTGTATTGCAATCTCCTACTGGTGTAAATGTCATTCTTGTTTCGGATGCGGGTGGCAGCGGTGATTGGATCAATCATAATTATACTTTTAATGACGCAGCGGCGGTTACGCTGGCAGATGCTGCGATTTCACCATCTGGTACATACAAGCCAACCAATTATGAGGCAGCTGCGGATAATTTTCCGGCACCCGGGCCCGGAACTGCCGCCTCATCAGTTACACTTTCAACCTTTGGCAATGGTAATCAGAATGGCGATTGGAAATTATTTGTAGTGGATGACCTGGGTTCAGACGGAGGCAGCTGTGTGAGCTGGAACATTATCTTCACTGACCCTCCTGCAATTTGTTTCCCCATAGCTATCACATCACACCCTGCTAATAATACAATTTGCTCTGGTGCAAACGGTTCGTTTGATGTGGTAGCGGGCCCTCCTGGCGTTAGCTATAATTGGCAGGTGAACACAGGTTCAGGATTTGTTTATTTAAATAATGGTGGCGTGTATTCGGGAGCTACGACGGCAACGTTAACGATAACCGGCGCAACACTTGCAATGAGTGGGTATGAATATCGTGTCGTTGTTACTTGTTCGCAGGGTGGTTTGCCTGAGATATCGAATCCTGCGACATTAACTATAGTGGCTTCACCGGGCTCGCCGGTGATAACACCCTCATCAGCGGCGATATGCCCGGGAGGAAGTGTGGCATTGAACTTTGTTCCCAATGCTGTTATGCAAACTTCACCTGGCAATATTACGATGTCAACCGGAGCCGCAGCTCCGGCTTCGCCATATCCGTCGACACTTTCAGTAACCGGTATCCCAGCCGGATCAATCGTAAAACAGGTCATCCTGACTAATTTTTCACATACATGGCCCTCAGATGTAGACATAGTTTTACAATCGCCAACCGGAACAAATGTAATATTACTTTCTGACCGGGGTGGAAGTACGGATGCGGTGAATGCTACGCTAACGTTTGATGATGCTGCTGCAGCATTGGTATCAAATACTGCTATTATATCCGGGACATTCAGACCTACGAATACCGCAGGACCGGATGCATGGCCTGCTCCAGGTCCGGCATCGTTCACACAAGTGAATCCAACTTTGTCGACTTTTGCCGGGGACTTTAACGGTACATGGAATTTATTTGTTAATGATCAGGCCGGTGGAGATGGCGGATCAATCATAGGATGGAGCATAGTTTTTGAAACACCGCCTGGCGGTCCAACCAATGCGATATTCAGTCCACAACTCGGATTATATACTGACGCGGGTTTAACTTCTCCTTATACTGGAACTCCTGTATCAACTGTGTATGCATCACCCGCAACAACGACGACTTACTCTGCAATTGTAAATGATGGGACCTGTAATTCATTGCCAACAACGGTAACTGTAACGGTGAACCAGGTACCAGGTATTTCTGCTCAGCCAGGTAATGGCGCAGCATGTATCGGATCAGTAAAAACATTCTCAGTAACTGCAGCAGGAAGTGATTTGACTTATCAATGGCAAGTGGATATGGGGGGCGGATTTGTGAATATAAACACCACAACTCCAACTAACCCCAGTACATTCCTCTACACCGGTCAAGCCACAAATACCTTAAGTATTAATACAATACTTGCAACGATGAATGGTTTTAAATACCGGGTTGTAGTTTCAGGTGCGTGTACTCCATCTGTTACATCTGATGAAGTAACACTTGTAGTAAATAGTTTGCCCGCTATTTCAGTTACAACTAGTGCTTCATGTGCCCCAATGACGCTCACTGCTTCAGGCGCAAATTCATACTCATGGTCTCCTGCTGCTGGTCTGAGCAGCACAACCGGAGCAACCGTTACAGCAAACCCAATCGCTAATACGATTTACACTGTTACTGGTACCAACACAACAACCGGTTGTGCAAACACCGCACAGGTTGATGTTAAGTATACGCCGGCTGCACCTACTGTTTCACCAGCCGCTCCGGTTATTTGCGAGGGAACTATCCAGGCATTATCTGTAGCGGCACCTCCGCCGGGTGTTACCTCATCATCTGGTCCGATCAACGTAGCCATTCCTGACAATAATGGAACAACCGGCGCGAACCATACATTGAATGTGGCAGGATTTGTTGGCACAGTTGAAAGTATTTCAGTAACGTTTAACATAACGCATACCTGGGATGCAGATCTTGACATAAACCTCGTAGCACCGAATGGCAATATTCTTAACCTTGTAGGTGCAAGAGGTGGTTCAGGTGATAATTTTACTAACACCACTATCAGCTCGGCATCTACGACATCTTTAGCAACAGGTACCGCTCCATTTACAGGAACGTTTGCGGCCGATGGTTTTATCGGATGGGGGCCAAGTTCATACCCTTCAAATGTTTCTGCATTTAGTAGTTTGTTCTCAGTTCCGAATGGTACATGGAGATTGGTAATGGCCGATTTCGCCGCAGGCGATGCAGGAACGCTTACTTCATGGTCCATTACTATTAATGCAGTACCGCCACCCACCGCAGGTATATGGTCACCAATAACCGGCTTATTTAGCGATCCCGCAGGAACAACTCCTTATGTAGCTGGTACACCAGCAACAACCGTATATGCAAACCCTGCATCGACAACTACTTATTCAGTTACATTGACTAACTCAAGTACCGAAACAAGAACATTCTCCGGAGGGGGTACAGTCACGATTCCAGGTATAGCGCCGGGTTCAACCTCCGCAGGCGCGGGGGCCCCTTATCCATCAACAGTTTCTGTTTCGGGATTACCTGCAAATGCCGTATTAAAATCGGTAACTGTTAAAGGAGTGAAACATTCGTTCCCTGATGATATAGACATGTTATTGCAGTCACCAACAGGAACGAATGTAGTATTGATGTCGGATGCCGGTGGAAGTGCTAATGCAACCGGGCAGAATTACACATTTGATGACGCAGCGGGTAGTCTTATGGCTGATGCTGCGCTTAATAACACCGGTACTTATAGACCAACCAACTTTGGAATATCCGATACTTACCCCGCACCGATTGGAGCGATAACCCAGGCTACTCCAACATTAGCTTCTTTCACCGGGGATCCAAACGGCACCTGGAGCTTGTTTATTTCCGACGGGTTCGGAGGAGATATTGGTACAATCAGCAGTTGGGAATTGACATTTACAATTCCTGACCCGACAACCTGTACATCTCCGCCAAGAACAGTTACAGTAACCGTTCATGTACCAATTGCATACACTACTCAGCCCGTGAACAGAACAGCATGCCAGAACAGCACGGTGACATTCACCGCTGCTGCTACAGGTACGATACAAACCACACAATGGGAAGTAAGCACAAATGGAGGAACTACCTGGGCACCTGTAGCCGGAGCAACAACCACTACATTGACATTAACAAACGTGCAGCCTTCGATGAATGGATACCGTTATCGTCTTGCATTATCAAACACAGGTTGCGGTACAGTTTATTCAACTGTCGTTACGCTTACAGTAAATCCATTACCAACGGTAAGCTTAACACTCAACCCGGGTGGTCAAACCGAACTGAGACCAGGTATGCAAACAACAGTGACTGCCAGCTCATCACCTGCCGCCGCATCTTATGAATGGTTTGTAAATGGTGTGGCACAACCACAGATCACCGGTTCATCTTATGTAGTGGATGCCTATCATCTCGGCACTTACACGGTAAGAATTACCGATGTGAATGGTTGTGTGAATACATCATCCGGCGTAACATTCACAGCATTGCCAACATCGCAATTGTTCATCTACCCGAACCCGACAAGCGGTGCTTATTATGTTACCTATTATATGCGTAATCCTGTGCCGGTTACAATAACGGTAATCGATATGAAAGGAAGAAGAATCGTACAACGCCAGGAATCAACAACAGCTCCTTATACAAGATTTGACTTTACTAACGATAAGCTTGCTGCCGGTGTTTATGTTATTGAGTTCCGTGATTCGGATGAAAACCTGCTTGCCGCAGGCAGATTGGTTGTAACGAGATAATTAAAGAAAATATCTGTATAGTCAAGCCCTCTTCAGTGAGGGCTTTTTATTTTTATTTCTTCAAAAGTTTAAATGCATGGGTCCACTGATTCCTGATAAAACCGGGAATACACCACAATATACATAATGGTTCAATGGCCCGGGCGGCCTCTACCATTCCCATGTCTTCGGTTTCCCATCCAAATGAGGTAAGTATACCTGTTACTGTTCTCTTTGCTTCATCATCGTTGCCGCAAATGAACATAGTTGGAATAATTCCCTTAAAGTTTGGTTTATACATAAAAGCATTGCCCACGCTGTTAAATGCCTTTACGACTTTCGCATCGGGCAATATTTTTTGTATTCTTTCCATCAACGAATCTTCCAGCGTAGTGAAAAATTTTATTACTCCGTTCTCGGGTGGTACTGCAGCAATTGGATTGGTCGTGTCAATAATTATCTTGTTGCTTAAATGTTCTTTGCCTGCAAGACTGATGGCATCTTCAACAACGAGCCCGCTTACTGCTAATACTGTCATCTCTCCAAACTGAACCGTTTCCTGGAAGGAACCCAACAGTCCTGTTTCATTTTCCTTTTTCCATTTTACAACCTCTTCTTTATTGATGTTTCTTGTGCCAAGCATTACGGCATGTCCTTCATTTAAGAATGCATTGGCAAGTACGCGACCGACAATGCCGCTTCCGATAATGCCTACTTTCATGATTATTTTTTTTGTTGAATAGAATTGTTATTGTTGAAATGTGCCCTTCACTTCGCTCCGGGTAAACTGTGCAACAGCAGTGTAACAGCAGTACTGCTATTGGGTGCATGAAAACTTTAATTTGAATAATAAACTGCCGCAAAAGTCTTTGCAAAGTCTTCGAGCTTTGTTTCGCCAAGCTTGCCTGGATGATGCTTCCAATAGTCCTCAAACAGTGAACCGTCGTGCATAGCGCGACCCATCTCCGCATAATTTTTTGCAACGTCTTCCGGAAAACCCATTTGCAGCATCCCATCAAAGGCTTGCTGATCTGTAAAAGTTACCCATGGAAGTTGTGGCTTGCCGATAGCAGTGCCAATAATCTTTGCAATTTCATCCGTGCTTCTTTCATCACTTCCGATGTAGCGAACCGAATGACCACTGAAGTCCAGCTTCGATAATTCGTCAAATGCAATTTCAGCAATATCATCGGGGTGAGTCAGCAGCATTTTGAATTCTGCACCGCCAAAATTGCCACCGATAATATTCATTGTTTTAACCATTCCTGTATTGCCAAGAAAATTTGTATAGAAATAAACGGGGCGAAGATGTTTGATGTTTATATTTTTCAACTCATTTAAGGCTTGTTCAACACGATAAAGACCACTTACCGGGCCCGCTCCATCCGGCAAATGAGCGCCAACGCTGCTCAGGTTGACAACATATTTAATGTCGTTTGCTTTTAAGGCATCTGCATAATTTCTTCCTACTGATCCAATATGGATCTTCATTTCCGGGGCATCGTATTTTGGTGGTACCATTGTGTAAACAGCATCTGCTCCGGCAAATACTTTTTTCAAAAACTCAACATTTTCCACTGAGCCAATGACGGCCTGGGCTCCCTGGTCGGTTAGCGACTTTAATTTTTCTGCGCTCCGACCGATGACAGTAACATCATGCCCCGCTTTCAATAATTTCTCAGCAAGCGGTTTTGAGATATTTCCTGCTGCTCCTGTGATTACATATTTCATACTTTAAAATTTAGTTTGTATATACAAATATTGGTTCAAAAAAATTTATGAGGGTAATTTATCAACCAGCCTGTTCATATTGTTTACCAGTCTTGCACTTTCTTCCTTGCCAATAATCGAAGAATAATTCTGGTAAAAATTAACCAGGCAATCCTTCAGGTCCGGTAACATGGCCTTTGACTTTGGAGTTGGATAGACATTGGTCAATTTTCCTTCGTTTGTTCGAACCACCAGTTTTTTTTCTTCCAGCTTTTCTATAAGGCGGGTAATCGTGCTGGGAGTAAGCAGAAGTTGCCTTACCAATGCCGATGGTTGAATACCCGGCTCTTCAATGACAAGCATCAGCAAATATGCATGGCTCGGCGTAAGACCAACTTTTTTCCAGCTTTCATTTGCAAGCTTCTCAATCTTCCTTGCCAGCGCATTACTCGAAAAATAAAGACATTGACAATATTTACTATTGGCTGCTTTCACGGGAGCAAAGATAAAGATCATTTATTTGTATATACAAATATGACATAAAAATATTTTGTTAAGAGTTCCCCGCAGCTATCATTAAATTTACAGCATGGCAAATCCAAATCTTGATAACAGGAAAGACTTCTTAACGCCGGCAGATAAAGAATTTGAGAACAATATTCGTCCCGCTCATATCGCTGAATTCTCCGGACAATTACAAATAATTGAGAATCTAAAAATATTTATCAAGGCGGCTAAGATCCGGGGCGAGGCATTGGACCATATTTTATTTCATGGGCCGCCCGGTTTAGGTAAGACGACTTTATCAAGAATTGTGGCAAATGAAATGGGAGTGAATATAAGGGAAACATCAGGACCGGTCATTGAAAAGCCTGGAGACCTTGCAGGGTTGCTGACAAATCTTGAACCGAATGATGTATTGTTCATCGACGAGATACACAGGCTAAGTACAGTGGTGGAAGAATATTTGTATGCAGCAATGGAGGATTTCAGGATCGACATCATGATCGACAGCGGTCCGAATGCAAGAAGCGTCCAGATAAATCTCAATCCATTTACATTGATCGGGGCTACAACCAGGAGTGGTCTATTGACAGCGCCGTTGCTATCAAGATTTGCAATAAAATCAAGACTTGAGTATTATACTGCTGATGTTTTGAACAAGATCATTGTCCGTTCCTCCGGTATCCTGGGTACTAAAATTTCAAAAGACGCTGTTGATGAAATTAGCCGTCGAAGCCGGGGCACTCCAAGGATCGCCAATGGTTTATTAAGAAGAGTACGTGATTTTGCGCAGGTTCTGAATGATGGAGAAATTGACCTGGGCATTACTCAACATGCATTGAAAGCGCTCAATGTAGATGAACATGGTCTTGATGATATGGATAACCGGATCCTGTCAACGATCATTGAAAAATTCAAAGGCGGGCCTGTGGGTATTACTACTATCGCTACTGCAGTTGGCGAAGAAGCCGGAACACTGGAAGAAGTGTATGAACCTTTTTTGATACAGGAAGGTTTTATACAACGTACACCAAGAGGAAGAGAGGTAACGGCAAAAGCTTATGAACATCTGGGAAAAATAAGACCAGGACCCTCTGGAACTTTGTTCTCCTAAATAAGAAAAGGATCATAAGTTTCCTCATAATCCTTCTAATCATGTAAATCCTGGTTTATTGTACAACCAGTCGGAATCCATTTCCATGAATATTCACGATCTCAATGCGTGTATCGTCCTTTAGATATTTTCTTAGCTTGGCAATATAAACATCCATGCTGCGGCCGTTAAAATAAGTATCGCTACCCCAGATCTTTTTCAGGGCTTGTTCCCTTGGCAACAGGTCATTTAAATGCTCGGCGAGCATTTTCAGCAGCTCATTCTCCTTGGGTGATAATGTTTGTGTAATGCCGCTATGTGAAAGCTGGCGGAGTTTTGGGTTAAAATGATAGCTGGCAAGGTCGTATTCTTTATTCTCTGCTTCCTTATTGATTTCTTCGTTCCGTTTGAGTATTGCTTTTATTTTTAACAACAATACTTCGCTGTCAAAAGGTTTTGTGATATAGTCATCCGCGCCCAGCTTGTAACCTTGTATCACATCTTCCTTCATGGTTTTTGCACTGATGAAGAACAAAGGGATATCCGGGTCGACATCTCTTATTTCTTCTGCCAGTGTAAAGCCATCCATGTTTGGCATCATCACATCCAGCAGGCAGATATCAAATTTTTCACGTTGAAAAGCGGCAAGTCCAAGACGACCGTCCCTTTCTAATGTTACATCGTAATCATTTAGTTCCAGGTAATTCTTCAACACCGTTCCAAGATTTGGATCATCCTCGCATAACAAGATTTTAGGTTTTTTTCCGTCCATAGTATTTAGTTTATCGTTTTTCAGACTCTTCACAGGCCCTCTCCTTGCTTCCTGCTTCGTCTCGCCTCAGGCGAGACTCGCAGTTCGCAATGACGTGGAGAGGACGGGGTGAGATGCGAATAAAGTTAATTCATTTAAAGTATCATACCATCATTGCGTAATTTTTTGTTAAGACGTATTGTATTTGCCGGGCATTGTACATTTGCAGGTAAACTTTTCTACAATGGCCATGCATTTAACTCCTGACAACAGGTTGAAAAAACTGGTAGTGATCGGTGATAGAGTATTGATAAGACCAGCAAAGCCCGATGAAAGAACGGCCAGCGGTCTTTACCTGCCACCGGGTGTACAGGAGAAAGAAAAAGTTCAGCAAGGTTATGTGATCAAGACCGGCCCGGGTTATGCGATACCGATGCCGGTGGATGATGAGCCCTGGAAACAGGATGATGAACAGGTAAAATATGTGCCGCTGCAGGCAAAAGAAGGCGATCTTGCCATCTTCTTATTAAGTGGTGCTACCGAGGTAATGTATGAAAAGGAAAGGTATTTTATTGTACCACAAAGTGCGATATTGATGCTGGAAAGAGAAGAAGATCTGTGATTTTAGATTTGAGTCCCGATATCTATCGGGAGCAGATTTCGGACTCATAAGCCCATCAATTTTTTATAGTTCTCCTTATTCATGTATTCAAGAATATCGCCGGGCTGACATTCCAGCACACGACATATTTCTTCTAATGTTGAAAAACGGATGGCTCTTGCTTTACCGCTTTTTAAGACGCTCAAATTCGCGACGGTAATGTCTACCAACTCGCTCAACTCTGTAAGAGTCATCTTACGCTTTGCAAGCATTACATCAAGATTTACAACAATGGGCATGATTAAATTGTCAGGTCTTTATCTTGCTGAAGATTGTAACCTTGTTTAAATGCGTTTGCAATCAGTAGCACAACGAGGCCGGCGACAAGAATATATTTATTGTCGAAAATCACGTGAATGAATGGGAAATAAATTTCATCAGGTATTCTATTTCCCAAGACCCAGTCAACAAAAATGGAAATCAGAGGAGGTACGATCGCTACGGCCAGCAACGTTAACCCTGTTATGTTCAATCTTTTGATATTTTGTTTT
>JAICPX010000653.1 GCA_025929635.1 Chitinophagaceae bacterium | reverse complement strand
GTTATCGATACGTTATTCAAGAATAGGTCTTAACCATTTTGTTGCTTCTTCATTGCTCAAGATCTTAGCCCCTGTCCCCTAAAGGGGAACTTAGAACGATTAGTCCATTCGTTAATCCAACACTGGTCGTAACCATTTTGTTGCCTCTTCAATGCTCATTCCTTTTCGTTTTGCATAATCTTCCAATTGATCCTGCATGATCTTACCAACTCCAAAATAATGGCTTTGCGGATGAGCAATATACCAACCACAAACAGATGCGGGTGGATTCATCGCCAGGCTTTCTGTTAACTCAACGCCAACGTTCACCGTTGCATTGAGCAGATCGAACAGTTTTATTTTCTCCGTATGATCAGGACAGGCAGGGTAACCCGGCGCCGGGCGAATACCTTTATACTGTTCTTTGATCAATTCTTCATTGTTCAAGTTCTCATTTTTGGCATAGCCCCAATATTCTTTTCTGGTTTTTTCATGTAAACATTCCGCGAATGCCTCAACAAGCCGATCCGCAAGAATTTGTACCATGATCTTATTGTACTCATCGTGTTCACCCGCAAATTTCTCAACCCATTTTTTTGCGCCAAAAACACTTACAGCAAAAGCTCCCATATAATCCCTTCCGAGTTCGGCCGGACAAATAAAGTCAGAAAGGGAATAGCTTGGTTGTCCTACCGCCTTCTTTAATTGCTGGCGAAGTGACTCCAATTTTATTTCACCTTTTTCTGTTTGCAAAGTAACAGTATCAGCGTTATTACTTGTCGCCGGCCAGAATCCAATAACTCCATTTGCAGTAAACCATTTTTCATCAACGACCTTCTTCAATAGTTGCTGAGCATCTTCAAAGATCCGTTTTGCTTCGGCACCAAATATTTTATCAGTTAAAACTTCCGGGAAACGACCTGGCATTTCCCATGCTATAAAGAAAGGTCCCCAGTCGATGTATTTTGCAATGGTCCCAAGATCAAATTCTTTGAAAACTTTTACTCCTTCGATTGCAGGTTTAACAGGTTTATAGTTTTTCCAGTCAAAATACTCTTTTGTTATTACTGCCTCCGGGTAGGGGATCAGGGCTTTTGATTTGTTCTTATTCAAGAATTGTTCACGAAGCTGATCATACTCCTTTTTTGTGTCCGCAAGAAGTGTTTTTTTTTGTTCATTGCTTAATAGCGAGCTGACTGCAGTTACACTCCGACTTGCATCCAACACATGCAATACCCCGTTATCATATTGCGGCGCAATTTTCACGGCTGTATGCATTCTTGAAGTCGTAGCACCTCCAATAAGTAGCGGCTGTTTCATGCCCCTGCGTTTCATTTCATGGGCTACATGTACCATTTCATCAAGAGAAGGCGTGATCAACCCACTTAACCCAACAATATCGGCCTTCTCTTTTTCAGCAGTGTCTAAAATTTTATCCGCATGAACCATTACTCCAAGGTCAATGATATCATAACCATTGCAGCCAAGTACGACGCCAACAATATTTTTACCGATATCATGCACATCACCTTTTACTGTTGCCAGCAGCACTTTGGGTGCACTTTGGGACTCTTTATTTTCGGTACCCGCCGCCAAATGGGCTTGTTTTCTTAGTTCTTTTTCTGCTTCAATGTAAGGAGTTAAGATTGCAACCGATTTCTTCATCACTCTGGCACTCTTCACTACTTGTGGCAAGAACATTTTTCCACTACCAAACAGGTCACCCACTACATTCATCCCATCCATTAACGGACCTTCGATCACATCCAGTGGTTTGGGATATTTTATTCTTGCTTCCTCCGTATCGATATCAATATAATCAGTGATACCATTTACCAGGGCATGCTTTAATCGTTCTTCAACAGAAGTATTTCTCCACGCCTCATCCTTAACCTCAACCTTATCC
>JAICPX010000375.1 GCA_025929635.1 Chitinophagaceae bacterium | reverse complement strand
CTATCCATAAAATATCAGGTCTCCGGGTCTGTTTCAAGAAAAAAACTCAGCCATTCTTTTCGGCTAACGATCACTTCGGGATTTATTTCTTCCATGATATATTTTGTTTCTTGCATTGAAGTCCTGGTATTCCCAAAATGCTTAAAGAAAGCAGGCCGGCTAAGTGATGAAGGATGGGTTACGCTTCTTGTCAAAGGATATTCATGCAAGAACCAATAGCCAATATGATGATCAGCAAAGAATATCTTTTTATTTTCCAGACCACGTTTCTTCAATTCATTGATTGCTGTTATTGCTTTTCCATGTAAAAGTGTGGAATGCGCAGAATAATGTTTGATGACCCGGTAGTATTCTATATAGCTTTCAACAGAAAGAAGAAGGACTATTATTGTATACTTTAAATAGCCTGGTTTGAATTCACTTTTTATGGTAAATCCCAATATCAGTATTGCCATAAAAGGATACACCTGTACAAGATAATGGCCATTCAATGTGCCACTGGAATAAAAGGTAAAGACTGTTGCCGCGAAAAGGGTAATGAACAGCCCGACATATTTTTTCTCTGCCTTAGTGCTAAATTTCAATGCTAAAGCCGAGATGATCGCCCCAAGAATTATGATCCAGGCCGTAACCTTTAGTTTATGAATCGCAGTTACTTTTATGGTATGTCCGTATTCTAATGTTGCCATAAAGACGGAATCAATATAGAGTTTCAGCTTATCCTGCATGATGTACGGGAAGGCAATAATAACAGTAGGTAGAATCACGCCAACTGAAATGATGATTATGTTTCTGATCAATGTTACAATCCCGGAAGATCTGTAATCAGAAATAAAGTAATAAACCAGCAACGCAGCAACTGCATACGCATAATTGAGCTTGCACAATAAAGCGCAGCCAAACAAAAATCCTGAAAGAAACAAATTCAGTGTGGTTTTATTTTTTAAGAAGAACAGAAGCCCCGGTAGAAAAAATAAAACAGCCAAATGTTCTGACATTATTCCTTGCAGACTTCCAAACAACGAGCTGAGTATTACATAAGACAGTCCAATGGCAAAAGAATTCTTCGCCCCGATGCTTTTTGCGATCTGCACCAGGACTACCGCTGAAATGAAAACGATAAGCACACCAAAAAACCGGATCGCAATTAAAGAATCGGGAAAAATATACTGTACGAATGCAAAGAAATAGAACAACAGGGGCGGCTTTAAGTCCCACATATGATCGTAAGGTAAATGTCCGTCTGTAATGCTTTTTCCAATTAATATAAAAGTGCTCTCGTCGCGATCGATATAATCCCGGAAAAAGAAAGGGAAACGGATAAAAAATGCAGCGCAAAACAAGAATATATACTCAGGAGACAGTAATTGTTTCAGCCGGAACCGGTTCGGAATGCTCATGTTGGTAAAACTGGTTAAATATAAATAAAAACTAAGAGCGGCAAGCGATTCTGAATTACCTTTGCCTGCTTTTATAAAAAAGAATGAAAACAAGAACGCTAAGGAAGGATAAGGTCAATATCATTACTCTTGGCTGCAGCAAGAATATGGTTGACAGCGAAGTGCTGAGTGGTCAATTGCTGGCAAATGATATTGACGTTGTGCATGAAAATAAAAGAACAGATCACAATATTGTGGTCGTGAATACCTGTGGCTTTATTGAAAAAGCAAAAGAAGAATCGATCAATACAATTCTTGAACAGGTTGAATTAAAAAGCAGGGGCCGGCTTGATAAAGTTTATGTGACTGGTTGTTTGAGTCATCGTTACCGTGATGACCTCGAAAAAGAGATCCCGGGAGTGGATGCCTGGTTTGGAACAATGGAATTGCCCTTAATTTTAAAACAATTTGAAGCGGATTATAAGACCGAGCTGATCGGTGAACGCTTGCTGGCCACTCCCCAACATTATGCTTATCTAAAGATATCTGAGGGTTGTAATCGTACCTGTGCATTTTGTGCTATTCCTTTAATGCGTGGTGGTCATATAAGTAAACCAATTGAAGAGATCATAAAAGAAGCAGAAGGATTGGTAAAGCGGGGAGTAAAAGAAATCATGCTGATCTCACAGGAACTTACTTATTATGGCTTGGATATCTATAAAAAAAGAATGTTGGCTGACCTGCTTAAATATTTAAGTGATGTAAAAGGATTGGAATGGATCCGGTTGCATTATGCATATCCTTCAAAATTTCCGTTGGAAGTTTTAGATGTTATGAAGGAAAGAGAAAATATTTGCAATTATCTTGACATGCCCTTGCAACACGCAGCGAATAATATGCTCAAGGCAATGAAACGGCAGATCACCCGGGAAGAAATGGAAGAACTGATCGTTTCAGTAAGAGAAAAAGTTCCCGGTATTTGTTTGCGCACTACGTTGATCGCGGGTTTTCCCGGCGAAACAGAAGATGACGTTGAAGAATTAAAAATGTTCTTACAAAAACAACGATTCGATCGTGTCGGGATCTTTACATATTCGCATGAAGAAGGAACGTCAGCATATGATTTAAAAGACGATGTGCCTGCAGACGAAAAGGAGAGAAGAGCCCGGGAAATAATGGAAGTGCAGCAAGAGATATCTTATGAACTCAACCAGGAGAAAATTGGCAAAACTTTCAAAACGATCATTGATAAGAAAGAAGCCGGTCGCTACCTTGGCCGCACTGAATTTGATTCCGTAGAAGTGGATAATGAAGTTGTCATTCATTCTTCAAAAAAATTACCGATTGGTGAATTTGTGAATGTGAAGGTTACGAAGGCGTATGATTATGATTTGGAAGGCGAAGTCGTTTAACGGCCAACGCTTAGTTTATGCAGCTCTTAGAATCTTTTCCATCTTTCTTCCTTTCGCTAATTCGTCCACTAGCTTGTCTAAATATCTTGCTTGTTTTGTTGTTGGATTTTCAATTTCTTCTATCCGGTAGCCACAGATTACTCCGGTAATCAGGTGGGCATTGGGGTTCAGTTTTGCTCTTTTAAAGAATGTTTCAAAATTCACTTTCTCGTCAATCAGTGCTTTTAGTTTTTTGTCGTCAAAGCCGGTCAACCACTCAATGACCTGATGCAATTCTTTTTTTGTTCTGCCTTTGCTTTCGACTTTTGTTATATAATGCGGATATACCGATGCAAAACTCATTTTTGCTATTCGTTCATCGTGTTCGGGTGTTGTTTTCATATATATGTTTTAATGCAAAGTCAATTTGTTGTCAATTGTCCCGGGGGGCGAGTGGCAAATTACTTTGTTAACCGTATCTGGCCTTTGGGCACAACAAATATATTTTATTTAACGGCGAGCTCCGCCCGGGCCTGCGGAACAGAGCCGGGGCCAACACGCGGCAGGCTTTCGCCCAGCGTTAGCGGCTGTACAGTATTGTCTTGATACGGTTTTCCACTTCATATGTAATCTCGAGCTGTTTGTCTGTAAGCTTGCTGATTTGAATACGATTTAAAACTTCAGGTTGGGCGAAAATGTCAATTGGAAAATTGAAAAGTTGTTTTTGTCCTGCCTTCACGTTATACAATGTCATTTTATCCTTTTTGTCAGGCACAGCGTTGTCGCTGTACAATAGGTATTCTTTTTCTTCATCAACATCAATCCAGGCTGCGCCGCTCTTTATAACATTTTTTCCATTCGATTTTTTGATTAGTTCAATGTAATGCGGATTGCCTGACCCAAAAGAGTGAACTAAAACAAAATGATGGGTAAAGTCAGCCCCAACATAACCTAGATTTTTATATAGCATTCCTTTTGACGTCAACGCCAATGCGGTAATTGTCTTGTCGCCTCTTTTAAGATATAAATATTGCAGGCTGTCGTCTACTCTGAATGAAATTGTATATCCGCCTTTTAAGGTTGTGTCATAGTCATAAGGCGCTAAGTCATTTGTCGAGCCCACTTGTGCTTTTGAACAAGCGCTTATAAAAATTGTCGTTATAATAATTATGAAGAATGGTCGCATTGTATGGCCGCCATCGAGTCCGGGGCCCTGGCGATTTGGCGGTATTTGAAAATCGTCAGGCCGTAACTGCTGCTAAATTTATAAATAAAAATTCATTGTTTATTCTTTCGCTCGGTGTTATTCGTCGGCTGGAACTGAAGCCGACAGCGAACAAAAAGTTGAGAATATATTCATCGCCCGCTATTTTGCCAATCAGCCTTATCTTAAACGAGAAACAACCCCCAACTTGTGCAATGAGCGGTTGTAATTAGATTTTCCGAACCGCTGTATACGAGACCCGTACGTATAGTGGTGTGAGAGGGGCACCTTATCACTTACAAGTGGTGAGGGCGCCTGCTCGATTGGCGGTAGTGCATTACTTTATCATACAAACTTTTTAATTGCATGTCACCAAAGCCATAAATGCTTTCGCGCTTCCAAAATTCTTCGAACACTTTATGAAAATCAGTAGAAATATTTTTTATGATGTCTTCAATAACTTTTTCAGGTCTTCCTTTTGTACCATCTTTTGGAAACCGGTCGACATGCGCCTTTACTACTTCTTGCAGATACGGAAAAGCTGAAGATTGATGCTTTGAGAGATTTGTCAACTTTTCAAGGTCACCGTTTTTGTATGCTATCCACAACTCTTGCCCGAAATTTATGTCAGCTTCACTTAAAGGGATTCTATCTGCATAGCAAACTTTAAGTTCATCTGACGTTGCAAGTCCAAAGCCGTTCCAAAACTGTTTATTGGTCTTGTCTAAGTAAGAAGTAAAAACGGCAAAAACCTTTTTCTTAATTGACAAACTATTGATAATTGAAATAACGAACCACATATTTACCTGGCAAAACAAGTCATACTCGAACCAAAGATTAAACTCTGAATTATCGGGCGCATTCATTATTTTTTCAAATTCT
>JAICPX010000128.1 GCA_025929635.1 Chitinophagaceae bacterium | reverse complement strand
TCCAATACATCACTGATCTTTTCATCCATCAATTTTTTATCGGTCCATCCTGTTGCGGTAAGAACAAAGCGAAGGTTTTCATTCACATTTCTATCGGTCAATAGTTGAAAATCCTGGAATACCACGCCCAGCGTACGGCGCAGGTAAGGTACTTTCTTCCAATCCAGCTTGCGGAGGTCAAATCCGTTTACCATTCCTTCGCCTTCAGTCAAAGGCAATTCACCATACATGGTTTTTAATAAGCTGGACTTACCGGTACCGGTCTTGCCAACTAGGTAAACGAATTCACCTTTTCGTACGGCTAAGTTCACATCCTGGAGTACGGGACTTCCGCTCTGGTAAATATTCACATGCCTCAGCTCAATGATATTATCTGACATTCTAATGGGTTTGATTTGCAAAATAAGTCAAACAATGTAAGACCTATTATATTTTTTTCTAAAAATTTAACTGTAAAATTAAATAAGCGACCTGGAAGTTGTTGCAGTATCTTTAAACAGTCGGAGTAATCTTGTTTATGATGAGAGTTTTTCCTGTTTTACTGCTGATAATTGCTCTTCCTGGTTTTTCCCAGACGCAATCTGAACAGGATTCAATCTTACTGGAGCAAATTATTTTTACAAAAGTCGAAGTGGAAGCTTCGTTTCCCGGCGGAACCAGGGAATGGAAAATATTTCTAGAGAAAAACCTGAATCCAATGATTCCAATTGAAAACGGTGCTCCAGTTGGCATTTATGCGGTAATTGTACAATTTGTCGTCGACAGGACCGGGACTGTTTCAGACATCAGATCTTTGACAAATTTTGGTTACGGAATGGAAACTGAAGTTATCAGAATATTTAAAAAATCCCCAGGCTGGAAGCCGGCAATGCAAAACGAAAGAACTGTCAAAGCATACAAAATACAGCCCGTAACTTTTGTTGTCGACGCAGAAGATTTTAATGTGGAAATGAAAGAAAAATATATTCTTTATGCGGGAATTGAAAACCTCGTAAAAATAAATGTTGCGAAAGCAGAAAGCGAAGATTTGCTTATAATTCCGTCCCAGGGTACCGTCTTGCCCGCCGGAAATGGTAACTTCAAAATACAAGTAAATAATCCTGGTAAATTGATTATTGATATCTACAATAAGAAAAAAAATAAACCCATCGGTTCAGTATACTTTGATGTACGGGCTAAATCGTAATTATATACCTTCGTATTGAAGTCGGGTGGTAGATTTTCTTATTATCAATTCTTTTTTTCCGCTCTCCTCAACCCGACCAATCACCTGTGCATCCACTCCAAATTTTTGTGCCGCATCAATAATAATTGGAGCATCATTTTCCTGAGTATAAATTTCAAGTCTTGTACCCATATTGAAAACCTGGTACATTTCTTTATCATCTGATCCACTTGCTTGTTGTATAAGTTTGAAAATTACCGGTGGTTCAAATAAATTATCTTTTACAATGCGCACATTGTCCGGAACATATTTTAAACACTTGGTTTGTCCTCCCCCGCTGCAATGGATCAACCCGTATATTTTTCCAAAATGATTTTCTAATAATTCTTTAACAACAGGTGCAAAGGTTCTTGTCGGTGAAAGAAGCAGCTTTCCGACTGTAGTTGAATATTGAGCATTGTCCGAAAGGACCCCTTCGGAGGACATTGAATATTGAACATTTTCTCTCATTCTGTGTGAGCCAATATACACCACCGATTCATCCAGGGAATTATCAAATGATTCTTTAAAATTCTCTGCATAAAACTTACTAAGTATATCATGTCTTGCACTGGTAAGCCCGTTGCTTGCGATTCCACTGTTATATTCGCTTTCATATTTGGCGTTGCCAAAACCGGCAAGTCCGACAATAACATTGCCTGGAGTTATTTTTTCATTTGTTACCAATTTTGATTTTGGCCACCGTGATGTCATTGTTCCGTTTACAGCGATCGTTCTCACCACATCTCCCACATCAGCGGTTTCTCCACCCATAAAACTGATATTGACTCCAAAATTTTTCATTATATCGAAAAATTCCTGGGTACCGGAGATTATCATTTCTAAAACCTCCGCCGGTATGACATTCCTGTTTCTATCAATCGTAGAAGAAAAAAGCAGATTATCATAAATGCCTATGCAAAGCAGGTCATCGAGGTTCATGACAATAGCATCTTGTGCAATTCCTTTCCAAACTGACACATCCCCCGTTTCCTTCCAGTATAAATAAGCAAGAATTGATTTTGTACCGGCGCCGTCTGCGTGCATCACATTTACCCATTGATCATCGCCACACAACACATCAGGATATATTTTACAAAATGCTTTTGGATAAAGTCCTTTATCAAGCTTTTCAGTTGCCTTATGAACTTCTTCCTTTTGAGCTGAAACTCCCCTTTTTGAATATAAACTCATAGTAAAGTTGAAGCCGCAAAAATACTTGAACATTGATTATTGAATATTGAACATTGAACATTTATTTTGCATCCTATGCAGGTACACAGGGATGTTGATAATTTACCAAAATTCACGAAAGCAGTTGTTACGATAGGCACCTTTGACGGTGTTCATGTCGGTCACAGGCAGATCATTAATAAGCTAAAGGTAGAGGCGTTAAAAATAAAAGGTGAATCGGTTATCATCACGTTTCACCCTCATCCGAGGAAAGTTATTTCTTCTGCGATACTGGGTGTAAGATTGATCAATACGCTGGAAGAAAAGATCGAAGTATTATCCGGTTTGGGGATCGACCACCTGGTGATCGTTCCGTTCACCGATGCATTTGCCAACCAGCCTGCCGAAGAGTATGTCAGGGATTTTCTTTATGAGAAATTTCATCCTGACACCATCATTATTGGTTATGATCATCGTTTTGGCAGGGAAAGAATGGGTGACTATAAGTTGATGGAAAAATTAGCGCCTCAATTTGGATTTAAGATCAAGGAGATACCCAAACACATTATCGATGAAATTGCCATCAGCTCAACAAATATCCGGGAAGCCATCCTGCACACAGATACTGAAATGGCCAACAAGCTGCTGGGCTATACATTCTTCTTTGAAGGAGAAGTAGTGCATGGAAATAAGTTGGGAAGACAGCTGGGATATCCGACAGCCAACCTGAAGAGTCATGATCCTGAAAAATTAATACCCGGTGATGGAATTTATGCAGTGTATGTAAATATTAAGAAGTCAGAGGGCGCCAACAACCAGGATATGACAGAAGTCAACACTTTCCCTATTGAAATAGAAGATGTACAATACAAAGGAATGATGAGTATCGGCTTTCGCCCCACGGTTGATGGAAAGAAAAGAGTGATCGAAGTGAATGTTTTTGATTTTGATAAAGACATTTACGGAAGTACAATGCGGGTTTATGTAAAGAAATTCTTAAGAGCCGAAGTTAAGTTCAATACACTTGAAGACCTGGTAAAGCAAATTGACCAGGATAAGGTCGAGAGCTTGAAGGTGTTATAGCTTGCTCAATCGGCAATAGCCAATTGACAATACGGAAGCGTTCTTTGTCAAATTGCCTATTCTATTGCCTATTGCCTATTGTCTATTGCCCATCGCCTATTTCCTCAATACTCTATTTCGTATTCAAATTTTGACGGGTCTTCAAAAAAATCATCCAATGTTCCTTCGATAGTTACTTTCTTCTTGTCATCTGAAAGTGTAATGCCTTTGCCATTTACTTTTTTGGCAGGTTTTGGCAAATTGATGACGGTTTTCATATTCATCGCCATTCCCATCTGGCCCATTTCTTTGAGGGATTTTAAAGACGCATCATCTTCTATTTTCGCGAACATTTCTTTATTGACCTTCTTCACCATTTTATTCTTATCATAGGACGTTTGAAAGTATGAACTGATACCTGGTGTCCCTTCTTCACTATCCATAGCCGGCATATCTTCCCCATCGTCTTTATTCTTTGCTTTTTCTTCTTCCGGCATAATTTTTTCCACCATGTTTTGCATTATTTTACCACTGGACTTGCCCAGTGCCTCATTAATAGCAGTTATGTCTGAAGTTTTAGCGAAAGGAACAGTAAATGAAATGGAGAATTTTTCTTCTTTCATATTTAATACAATATGAGCGTTGCCCTTTTCCAACAGTTTTTTTTCGGCATCAGTTATTTTTCCAAGACTATCTTTTATGTCTTGCAGGAAAACTGTTGTGTCGATCATTATTTTTTCCGCGTCTTTCAATTTTTCTTCTGCACCCATAGCTGACAGCATCGTGAGCAATTTTCCCATATCTACACTATTAAAAACTGTACCGCTTCCATCTTCATTAATGGTGGTCTCGTCCACCGTATCAAAACAACCGGATAAGATGACCAGGCCAATGATCGCAGCAATGCCAATAAGTCTTTTCATAATAGAATTTTAGAAGCACAAAGAAACAGGTTTTGGAGCGACCGGGGTTGAATCAGGCCGCAATTATTTTATATACCATTTCCTTCAATAAGGAGGCATCTTCTGTTCCAATATCCGACACGCCGATCGACCGGAGATTATACTGGTGCAGTAACAGGATCGCCATCTCTACCTGCGGAAAACTATAAACTCTTATTGCCCTCAAATGGTCTTTTACAAAAAAGGGGTTGATACCCGTTGCTGCTGCAACTGCTTTTTCATCGCGACTGGTCAGGCCATGTATCATATACAGCTTGCTGAAGAACAGGTAAAGAGAGGGCATGATCAACTGGATGGGCGCGGCCTTCGGATTGGCTTCAAAGTATTGTATGATCCGCATGCAGGCACCAAGATCCTTGGAAGCTAATGCATTTTGAAACTCAAAAACATTAAACTCTTTGCTTATTCCAATGAACTGCTCGATATCATCCTCGTTGATCGTTTTTCGATTACCAAGATTTACAAGTATCTTCTCAATTTCATTTTCGATCCTGCTGAGGTCATTGCCAATATGATCAACCAGGAGCATTAGTGCTTTTTTTGAGATTTCGTAACCATGTCTGCTAACCATTTCCTGTGTCCACTCCGGAAGCTGGTTCTCATAGATCTTCCTGGTGGACAGCAACACCCCTTTTTCTTTTAGAAGTTTGGCAAACTTTGTTCTGCCATCAACTTTTTTTTCTTTATATGAAACAACCAGGATGGTTGAAGTAAGCGGGTTTTCGATATAAGATTCCAACTTCTCGATATCCTTCATTTGTTGGCCTTCCTTTAACAATACTACCTGTCGTTCGGAAAACATGGGGTATCGCCGGCATGTGTTTATTACGTCGGGCCAATTCGTATCCTTGCCGTAAAAGACCGTGAGATTGAAACTTGTTTCCGTTTCGCTAAGGATTTTGTGCTCCGCATAATCCACAACCTTGTCAATGAAGTAATCTTCTTCCCCTTCAAGCCAGTAAACGGGCTTAAAAACTTTTTTTTTCCACTCTGCTATTATCTTTTCATGGGACATAATGCGCTAAATTACAGGCTTTCACAAAAATAAGTACGAATAGTTGTTGACAATAAATGTTAGTACAATTTCGTTTTTTGGCATGGTTGTTTCTTCAATGAGTCCGACACAGAATTGCGATTGTGTTAATAAATAATCCAACTTATTTTGTTACGATCCAATTTATTTTGAAACTGTAAAATTCAAATAAAAATGACAAACACAAATTATCCATCTGCTACTCCTACGACACAGCCCCAGAGAAGCAACAATTCCAAAAACATTATTATTGGTTTACTGGCTGTAGCACTGCTCGGTTCATGGGCGTACTTTCTGATGAAAATAAACAGGTCTGATAAAGAGCTTGTTTCTACCAAACAGGAAGGTGTGCATTACATGAGTCAGCGTGATTCACTTGAATCTCTTTACAAGTTCACACTTGATAAGTATGATTCAGTAACCATTGCAAACAACGATCTTTCTGGTAAATTAACCAGTAAGCAATCTGAAATCTCAAAATTAAAAGGCGAGATCAGCGGAATTCTTAGAAAAAGGAATGCCTCTCAAGCCGAGCTTACAAGAGCAAAAACTTTGATCGAGGAACTCAATTCAAAGATCGCAACCCTTGAAGCTGATGTTGCAAGATTAACAAATGAAAACCAGGTGTTGACCACTGAAAAGGCGACACTGACAGTTGAAAGAGATTCAATCCAATCTAATCTCACCACTACACAAGCTGAAAAGGTAGTCCTGGAACAAACGGTTGACGTAGGTTCTACTTTCAGCGCCAGCAACATTGGTATTACTCCTATCAAAGAAAAGAGCAGCGGAAAAGAAAAAGAGACTACATCTGCGAAAAAAGTTGATAAGCTCGTTGTATCATTCAATGTCGAAAACAGAATTGCAAAAAGTGGCCCGACCGATATGTACATTATCGTAACAGGTCCTGACGGTAAAGTGATTTCTTCTGAAGCAACTAATGGTGGTACCTTCACAACAAGACAGGATGGTGACCTTTCTTACACCTCTAAAGTCACTGTGAACTATGAGCCAGGAACCCGTCAAAATGTTCAACTTCCATTATCCTTTGATAAATACCAGACCGGTGACTACAAGATCCAGGTTTATCACAATGGATTTAAGATCGGGGAAGGTGTCAGGAATTTGAAAAAAGGTGGTTTATTTAGCTAATTATAAATCCGTTTGATCCAATATTCAGGTCCTCTCGCCTTTGGCGAGAGGATTTTTTTATCTAAAGATTTTTCCACATTGTCACATCTCCTGTTTTCCGCTTTCAATAATTAATTAGCTTGACGCCGTGATGAAAGATACAAAGTCGCTTCTTCTTGCCCTGCTTGCCACAGGTCTGATTATTACCTGGGTATACCATATTTACGACAAGAGCAAATACACAACTCTTACGCGGGAAGTTTTTGTCAAAGATTCGATCGCCGTTGCTGAGGCCGTTTCTGATTCTTTAAGACAGTACTATAGTAACACCCTTAACCAGCTTGGCGCGGAGAAAATGCAGATCGATTCATCTAATAATCTATTGAAAGGCGAATTAGGAATTAAGATCGCGGAAATTAATAAACTAAGAAATGATATCGGAAATATCCTAAAAAGAAAGAATCTGACCCAATCGGATCTTACTGAGGCCAAATCCAAAATAGAAGATCTGCAAAGGAGAATGGACGATCTTAAGACCGAAAACACGGCCCTTACCGATGAAAGAGCAAAGCTGAATAATATACTGGCACAATTAAATGGTGAAATGAACTCTCTCCAGCAGAATATGCAAAAAGTAAGCGCAGAGAACAAAGACCTCAGTCAAAAAATAAATGATGCTTCTGTTTTTATTGCTTCTGAAATAAAATTTACAGCAGTAAGTGTTAAGTCAGACCAGAAAGAGACCGAAACCACCCAGCAGAAAAAGGCAAACAAGTTCGTTACCTCTTTTACCGTGCAAAACAATATTCTTGACATGGCGAATGCTGAAGTGGTGGTTGTGATTTCAGACCCTGCGGGCAAACCTCTTAATACCGAGGTCTGGGATGTAGGAAGCTTTGACACTAAATCGGAAGGAAGAAAAGTATATACCCGCAAAGTCAGGTTTGACTACAATAAAGGAGAGGCAAAGCACCTGATCTTTTCCCTTGAGCCCAATAACTTCGAGAAGGGAATTTATAAACTTGCACTTTATCATAACGGTGTTCGCATCGGAGAAAGAAGTTGGAAATTGAGCTGACGATGACTGCCTGTCGAATATGAAGAAATTCGTGCCACCTCATAACTCCTGTAAGATAATGCTGATGAGGATAAACAATCGCTAGCCTGTTATATACTTTTATTCCGGCGTATCCGAACCTTGATAATAAGGTAATAAAGTGAGAGGATCTTTCATTCAGTTTGTTATTCAGTTAGCAATGTCCTTAATTCCACCAATATTGTTGCAATAAAAAAGGTCCTGGATCAGCCAAGACCTTTTTTATTATCATCACCGATTTTTAGAAAATATTGTATCCATAACTTACATAATAGAGGCCACCAACATAAGGACTTCCGTAGCCTGTTCTGAAATAATCGTTCAGGATATTGCTGCCACCGATGCGGAAAACGCTTTTGGATTTGGGCATCCTGTAACTAACTTGTGCATCCACCCAGGTGAATGCGGGCAAGGTACCGGCAACAAATGTTCCTTCATAACGATTTTCATCCTGCCACTTCGCAATAATGTTAAAGCCGATCCCTTTGTAAACATTATCATTTCTCAGGCTAAGATTTGCCCGGTACTTGGGAGCATTGAAGTAGCTGATTAAACCTGCTTCCAGATCCTTCAATTTATCGGAAAACAAATTTGCACCTATAAGATAGCCGCGTCCCACCTGATATTCAAGACCAATTCCCCAACCCTGTGCTTTGACGACATCTACGCTGTTTTGAGAATAGGAATAAGCTGTAGATGTAAGCGGATTAAGTGCGGCAGCTGGTGTCGATGCCTTTACGACTGCTGCACTTGCGAAGAAATTCTTATAGCGACTGTAATACGCATAAATGTCAACAAAGAGTTTTTTTCCGAGAAGGCCTTTATAGCCGATCTCGCCGGATGAAACGCTTTCAGGATCGACTATTTTGAATGTTGATGGCTGCAATAAGCCGGGATTATTTGCCGCCCGGGCAGCCGTAACAGATTCTGCCGTGTACGTCCCCGTATTCAATCCATAATAGTTGATGAATTCAGGCAATGCCCCGATCAATATCACCGAACCTGTATTCAAATTGATATACTGATTTTGGTTTGATGGGAAACGATACGCTGTTTGAAAAGACAGGCGGATATTATTGTCTTTTGCTACTCTCATGACGGCTGTAATCCTCGGTGTCCATCGACCATCAAAATTTGTTTGCTTATCCCACCTGATGGCACCTGTAAGTGTCAGGAATTCTTCAAAAAGTTTTTTCTTTAATTGTAGATACCCGCCAAACTCGCTGATGTTGATCTTGCCGGCTGTATCGGCGAAAATGGTTCCCTGAGAATTCAAGACCCATTGTTTCCATTGTAAACCACCCATCATCTCAATTTTGTCAGAAAAGTTCAAAGCGTCCGAAATATTCAATTGGCCTTCTGCAGCCCACAGGTCAGACTTGTCGAGGAATTTAGCCCCTCCTCTTCCAATTGGCGTTGTTCTGATCTTGGTTTTTAATGTTTCGAAACCCGCAGTGCCTGGCAATGGTCGATTAGCATCAGCTATAGCACGTGCAAATTGATGAGCATTTAAAGAACTTGGCATTCCACCCATTGTAGCAAAGTCGGTGAATTGTTTTGTAAAATAATTCTGAACATAGGTAGGATACCACACTGTGGCGCTTGGGCTGAATGCTTCCTGCATCAATCGTCCCAGGGCTGTTGCCTGGTAAGCTTCACCTGCATTTTCCTGTGTTGTATATCCCCGCAGATACCAGTTATTATGACGAATCTCTAACTTATGTTGTGCGATTATAAAATTGCGTAATGAATAACGGTCGGCGCCGGTATATACTGAAGTACCCGTTCCCCAATAAGTATTCCATGAAGCCTCAATACCCGGTGTTATTTTGTAATGCAATCCTGCAGTCCACTTAAAATTCAGGGCTCCATAATCTACAAGGTCCTGTTCGTTATACCCGGTTCTTGAGACAAACTGGTTGTTCTGATACCAATTGTTTCTTAACCCCAAATAGAATGGCAACATTTGATTTATTGTAGGAAGAGCAGCTGCTGCGGGACCCGTAAACGCTGCATTCAAAATAGCCTGTATTTGGGCATAAGTAGCACCGTTGGGAATGATCGTATTAAGGGTGGGAACAATATTCGGAATTCCGGCAGCCGCCAGTCCCGCGGCATACTGAGCTTGTGCACCCGTCGCTATTGTCGCAAAATCAAGTTTGGCACTGGTCTCATCGCCGTAAACATTTACTCCATCATAGTTGGGGTCAGTTGTGCGATTTAACCCCTTCTTTATTTTACTGACAATACTTGTTCTTGCTACATCATCATAATCGTTGGCCTGCCAGTCTTCAGCTTTCATCAGTTGCCAGGCGAATTTGAATGCGATCTTATTCTTGAACGCCTTGGCCCAACGGAAAGACCAATCATAGAAGGGAGCGGCCGGTCTTTGTTTTCCATCTACATGGTTGATACCTTGCTTTATATTGAAACTTAATCCCTGGTATTTAAATGGATTTTTGCTTGTGATCAGTAAAGTACCATTCATACCACCGGAGCCATATAATGCGGATGAAGCACCTGACAATAGCTCCATGTTATCAACATCCAGTTCAGTAAGACCCACTATATTCCCTACGGAGAAATTCAAACCCGGAGCCTGGTTATCCATTCCATCGATCAACTGGTTAAATCTTGTATTCCCACTGCT
>JAICPX010000360.1 GCA_025929635.1 Chitinophagaceae bacterium | reverse complement strand
GTTGCACAGGGATGGACAGATGCGATCAGGAAACTTTATCCAAAAGAAAAGATATATACATTCTGGGATTATTTCAGAAATGCTTACCAGCGTGATGCCGGTTTACGTATCGATCATTTCCTGTTAAGTCCTCAATTAAAAAAAAGGTTAGTGGCTGCTGCAGTTGATAAACATGTAAGAGGTTGGGAGAAGACAAGCGATCATGCGCCGGTTTGGATCGAATTAAAGGATAAATGATCATCCCTGCGTCGCAACAATATTCGCTTGTGCTGCATGATAATTGCCGGTAGTCTTGCATGGAAGGAATACTAAAAAAGATCGTTGCCTTTGCAGATAACGCACATGGCGATCAAAAAAGAAAATATGCGGCTGAACGATATATTGAACATCCTTTACGGGTGATGAACATCTGTAAGGACTATGGCTATCCTTTACCTGTTCTTGCTGCCGCAATTTTACATGATGTGCTGGAAGACACAGATACAAGTCCAAAGCAAATAAAAGAATTTTTATTAACTGTGATGAATGAAAGAGATGCGAGCTACACCCTGGACCTCGTGATCGAATTGACCGATGTCTATACAAAACACCAGTATCCCCGGCTAAACAGGAGGGGGCGAAAAATAAAAGAAGCTACGCGAATGGAGACCATAAGCGCCCAGGCACAGTCAATCAAGTACGCAGACATTATTGATAATGCACGCGAAATTGTAGAACACGATCCCGATTTTGCTCCCGTTTTCCTCAGGGAGTGCCGTGCCCTGGTAAAAAAAATGAAAAAGGGAAATAAGGAACTTCGCGAAAAGGCAATCCGGTTATTAGAAGAACAAATGGAACTTTTACGAACACAGCATATGCATTCGTAACGGTTCCACTTAAATATTTTTGATCAGGAGGCTGATCTATCTTGTTATCGCGCCGGCTGGTACTCTTAATTTTCGTGGTTTCTCGTCTTTCACCCTGTTTTTTGTGTTCTCATTAATATCAGGATCACCTTTTTTCTTTGTAAGACTGCCACCCGATGATTGCTTACGTCCCTGGCTTGAAGTACGACTTGTATCCCCTTTGCGATTTTTTGCAGATTGTTTTTGCATGATCTGTTCTTTTGATTCAGGAGAAGCGTTTAAAAAATCATGCCGGGAAATTATAAGTCAGGCCATTGTCCCTGATAATATCTTAGTTAATTTTTCCCGCGTCGATATTTCCTCCGGAGATCACACAAACAATTTTTCCTTTCCCTGCTTTTCCGGCTACTGCTGCAACAAACGAACACCCTCCGGCTTTGGAATTTATTAAACATTTTGGAATTGTAATTTCCTGTAAATATGAAAAGCAGAAAAAATATCTTCTGCTGCAATCCCCAGTGATTTAAAAACGGTGATCTCTTCATTATTCTCCCTACCTCTTTTTGCACCGGTCAATACTTCACCGATTTCAGCTTTGACATGATCATTGGTTACTAGTCCTTCTTTTTTAGGGATCAAAAAATCTCCCGCTTCATTATAAATCGATTCATAACAATCGGCAAACAATTTTGATTTTATTATTAAGGATGTATCCAATTCTCTTGCGACGGGTGTGCTGGATCCAACTGCATTGATATGGGTGCCATCTGTAATCCAATCACCTTTTACCATAGGTTCTTTTGATGCAGTAACAGTACAAATGATCTCGGCATGTTCTACTGCTTCTTTTACTTCACTGCATCTAGTCACGGGCAAATTGTATTGTGCCGAAGTTTTTTCTGTTAGGTCTTTTGCATTTTCTTCTTTGCGGCTCCAGATATTTATTTGATTTATTTTTCTTACGAGCAAAATCGCTTCAATATGTCGTTTAGCTTGTTCACCAGAACCGATAATGGCAAGTGTTGACGAATCTTTTCTAGATAACAATTTTGTAGCTACAGCACTGGCCGCAGCCGTACGGATCGCCGTTATTTCAAGGGCATCAAATAACATCAGCGGTTGTCCATTTTTTGCATCGAACAACATCACTACTCCCTGGTGGGAGGGAAGACCTACTTCACTATTGTCATGGAAAACCGTGATCACTTTGATACCCATTATGCCAAGCTTGTCTGCGTACCCGGGCATCATACCCAACACACCCTTTCCACCGGGTAGCCGCATGATATTGCGTAGTGGCTGCAAACATTCTCCGGCAGCCAATGAACGGAACATTTTTTCCATTACTTCAATGCATTCGCTCATCGGGAGCAGCTTAGAGATCTTTTCTTTATTGATGAATAGAGGATCCATTTGATAAGGGAGCTTTTAAAGATATTGAAAAGGAATTAATACTTTTAAGATATGAACAAGGTTGTGTTTTGCATAAGCTTTTTGTTTCTTGCATTGACCATGGGCCCTTCATCAGTTCTCATAAAGGCCAAATCAAAACCTGTCATCATTGGCTATGTGGGAGGCTTCCGGGGATTGATCGCAACTGATTCTATAGATGTCTGGCGCCTGTCGCATATTAATTATGCATTTGTTGATATTAAAGATAACCGTGCATGGCTGCATAATGAAGCAACGGATACTATTAACCTGAGGAAATTATCTGAATTAAAAAAAATAAATCCTGAGTTGAAGATCCTGATATCAATAGGGGGATGGACCTGGAGTAAAAATTTTTCAGATGCGACGCTTACGGACACATCAACACGCGAATTCGCTTTAAGCGCGGTTGATTTGGTTTCAAAATATAATTTAGACGGTATCGATATCGACTGGGAATATCCGGGTATGCCTGGTGATAACAATCCTCACCGGCCAGAGGATAAGCAAAATTATACGCGTCTTTTTAAAGAACTCAGAAGAAGTCTTGACAGTCTTACTGTGATAACGAATATGAGATACTTGGTTACAACGGCTGTTGGCGGGTCGCAGGCATATATCGATCACACAGAAATGGATAAAGTACAGCAGTATAACGATTATATCAATATCATGAGCTATGATTATACGGGAGGATGGGATTCAGTCTCGGGACATCATACCAATTTATATTCATCTTCAGGCGATACCAACCAATCTTCTGCGCACAGATCGATTCAACAATTTATAAAAGCCGGTGTACCGCCTGAAAAAATTGTAATCGGCCTTGCATTTTATGGAAAAGGCTGGGAAATGGAGTCAACCGAGAACAATGGTTTATTCAGGAAGGCTTTAAAATCTGCACGGGGAGGAGGATTCACTTATTTAAAAGACAGCCTGGTGAATAAGAATGGTTATAAAGAGTATTGGGATGCTGCCGCCAAAGCGCCTTACCTGTTTAATGCAGAGAAAAAGATATTCATCACGTATGATAATGAAAGATCGATAAAAGAGAAATGCAAATACGTAAAGCGTCATGGTCTTGGGGGCGCAATGTTTTGGGAATATAACAGTGATCAAAAAACATACTTGCTAAAGGTTATTGCTGACAAGTTTAAGTATAAGAGGAAGAATTGATTGAAAAGCTTTATCTACTTTTTACCTTGTCCAATGGACTCTCCCAGGGAGTCCTTCGGACCTTCGGAGATGCAAAAAGTAGCAAAAAATTCAAGGCCAAACCAATTGCTTCGCTGGTTTGGCCGGCCCACGCACATAGCACTCCGCGTAATGGCAACTATATGGCGTATCGAAGTTATAGTTCGAAGCAGCTTGCATCGTGCTTTTCGAAACTCAAATAGGTGCTGTCTTTTTCGCTTACAATCTTTAAAGAAGTAACATGTTTTCCGAAGGCGAATAATAAGGCGCTAAGACATTCTTTAAAGATCGATCTGCAACGCTACTGTTGCTGGTCAAGCGCCTTGTTCCGTTCCTTCTTAGTAAATATTTCAAGTTTAGTGAATGCAAGAACGGAACACAGCGCCTTTCGGGTTTACAATAAATCACGAAGCAAGACTTTTCGTCATTAGGACTTGGGTTATGTCGATGAATAGAATTGTTTAGCTCAGTTAACAGTAGCACCGAAGCTCAATCAAGGCGTCGCCAATGGCTGTAAATCATTGGCGCTGTGCTTTTCTTTGTTACTTTCTGGCGCCTGCCCCGATGAAAATCGGGGCACAAGCAAAAGAAAGTAAGTAAAGATTAATTTGAAAAGTCTTTGTGTTCTTTTTTGCCTTGTCCAATGGACTCCTTCGGAGATGCAAAAAAGAACCAAAAAAATCAAGCCCTGCCCGATGCTTCCCGATTGCTATCGCGACCGGGCAGGCCAGCACACATCAACAGTCATTATACTTCCTAATTACATCTATTATTGAAGCGGTAGGTCGAACACCATGCGTGGTGCTTTTCGAAACTCAAATAGGCGCTGTCATTTTCGCTTGCATTCATTTAGGATGTAAATTCTTATAGTTAGGCGAAATAGAAGGCGCTAATACATTCCTCAAAGATCGACATGTAGAACTAGTGTTTTTCATGATCTAGCACTGTGTTTTTTTTGGTACTTTCTTTTGCACAAGCAAAAGAAAGTACATGAACAAAAAACCGGGAAGAAGAATCTTCCCGGCTACGAAACGCAGAAATATGGATGGTCTTGTCCGAAGGACTCCTTTGGAGGTTCTTTCCCCTCTCCACTTTGTGGAGAGGGGCAGGGGTGAGGTTCTAGTCTATACTTTTTAGTGTCACATACTTCTGTAACTTATCATAATTAAATCCCTTTGATCGCATATCCTTAATATATTCCGGCGTAACACCCATTGCTTTTACTCCAACGATCTCATCCAGGTCAATATTTTTAAATCCAACAGATTCAAAACTCTTGATAAATTCCGGGGAGATGCCTTGCGCTTTTAACCCGGTCACATTATCCAGATCGGTTATTTTATAGCCAGCTGCTTCAAAACTCCTGATATACCCGGGAGTAATACCCAATGCTTTGAAGGCAACAAGATTTTCAGGTTTTACATCCTTATAGCCAAGATCAGTAAAACTTTTCATGAATTCAGGAGTTACATTCTGTGATTTCATCCCCACAAAATCTTCGGGATCGATATCCTTAAAGCCTAAATTATGCCAGCCCTTTATGTATTCAGGCGTAACACCAAGCGCTTTGAAAGCTACCAGTTGATCATTCG
>JAICPX010000476.1 GCA_025929635.1 Chitinophagaceae bacterium | reverse complement strand
TGATCTTATCGCCGGCATTCCCACTTGCTCTTACAACAACCCACCCAACCAGGTTCTGTCCGAAATCAATTACCTGTTCCCCTTTGGGTGTAGTAAAAATTTTGACCGGTTTAAATGACTCATGCTTTTTTACCGGTTCATTATACGTGGCTACTAAAATATCATTTGCATAATCCTGTGTCTTCACTCCCGACCAGGCTGCATCATTATAGCTAGCGGATGACCATCCTGCTTTTTCTTCTCTTGCATCGATCGTTTCTCCATGATAGATCTCCGAATAGCGAATGGAGCCCGTCGAGGATTTCCATGTGTTGTCACTAACTATTGATTCAGTGCTACCATCAGCATAAGTGATGTCAAGCTGCAACAGAACTCCTGTAGTTCTTCCATACGCATTTTTATTACCTGACCATGCAATAAATCCGCGATACCAACCATTGCCGGTTATCACACCAATGGCATTGCTCCCGGTTTGCAACAAGTTTGTAACATCATATACCTGGTATTGCAACCTGTTTTTATAACTCGTCCAACCCGGAGTTAAATAATAGTCCCCCACTCTTTTTCCATTGATTTGTGCCTCATACATCCCGTGTGCGGTAATATATGCCGTTGCAGCAGCTATTTTTTTTCTGGTTGTGAATTTTTTTCTGAAATATTGCGCTGGCCTGTTAATTGAATCTTCGGCAAAATCCACTTCAATCCACCTGGCTTTCCAGTCTGATGGATTTAATAGCGCCATTTGAAACGATGCTGTCTCACTCCATGGCGAAGCCTTTCCCTTATTATCCCACACTCTTACCTGCCATGAATATCTTTGGCCTGATTGCAAAGCTGATCCGGCATAAGGAACATGCACCGATTGATCAGACGCTATCTTCCCGCTTTTCCATACAGCAGCTTTTCCATGGTTTACTGTTATCTCATAAGCAGCTTGCATAACATTTCGCTGGTCACTGACCAGTTGCCAGCTAAAACGTGGCTGCTTTGCATCAATACCGATGGGGTTAGATAAATTCTCAGTTAAGAGATCCTGAAGTCTGACCTGTGCTGGTAAAATAGTAACAAATAAAAAAGATGGTAATAAAACAAAGATTTTTCGCATGGCAGATTATTGAATCGTAGAATTGTGTTTGCTATCAAATATACCCCTTAATTGAGATAGGGCATCATGAGCTTTCCTGAATAAAAAATCTTACTTCCGGCTGTAATCGTCCTGCAATCTTATTATATCATCCTCATCACTCGGGTTTGATTCGTCGGTATGTTGCCAGATCTCTGCTACGATTCCCCAATCATCAAGACCGATCAAACGATGGCGTTCACCCTTCCTGAGTTTTATGATATCACCAATCTTCAAAATATGGCGATCATTTTCATGATCAGTGTTACTTGTCATCACGGCAACCGTTCCGCCAATACATTTCCAGATTTCAGCACGACGGTTATGGTATTGCCAGCTCAGGCGATGGTTAGGTGCGACAATCAGAATTTTTGGGCTTAGTTTGTTTGTGATCTTCAGGCTACCCAAATGTTCTTCCGGGAAAAAATGTTGAGCAAACGTTGCTGCCTGCTGTTCATCAATAACATAAAAGCCGCCCCAGGGCCGGGCATCATCTTTGTCGATGATGGTAAAACCTGACTGGTTTAACAGGTTTGCTATTTTCTTGAATGTTTCTGGCCTGTCTTTCATAAAATATTTTCGAAGATAACATTTCAAATACAATTACAACTCTAAAAACCAGGGAGACATGTTGCCACGGAGTTACACGGAAAATCAAGCTGTACATCCTAGTGTCGGCCTGTCTCCGTGATTTAATACAAACAAACTAAAAGGATATCCATAGCTCTGAATACCCGTGCATTGTTATCTTTGTAAATTGAATAAAAAAAACAATGCCCTCAATCCAGGTTACACTGCATCATAAGCTTACAGAACATGAAGCAATGGCGCGAATAAAGAATATTGTTACAAAATTAGAACATGAGCATGGCGACAAAGTTTCTAATATAGAAGAAGAATGGCACGCAAGAAGCGGCAAATTCAGCTTTAATTTTCATGGAATGCATTTCGCGGGGACAATGAATTTGCATCCGGGAACTGTGGAGATACATGGCAAAATTCCTCTTGCTGTTGCCTTATTCAGGGGGAAAATAAAGAAAGTGATAAAGGAAAAGGCCGATGAATTACTCGCTAAATGACTTTAGATTCCTAAATACTATTATCACTAAAAAGAAGGATATTAGATATTGGATATTGTCACGGAATGATAATCTCACATACCCATTCACAAAATAGCCTGGTTTTATTTTCCAATATGTAATTAGGTTGATTATTTCACTAAATAATTCTCCTCCCAGGCGTTGGTGACCTTTTTACCTTTTTTTTCCTTTGAAACTAAAAGTGCAGATGCAAATAATTTAACCGGATAAAACGGAGATTGGGTTTACCTATATGATTTCTCAAATTCAGCCCAAAGCTGATTCATTAAATCAGCCGTCAATGCTGAGCCGGAGTGAATGATAACACGGTATTTGAAAGTAACTTGTTCACCCCGCTGTAAGGTGAGGTTCAATTCTTCTTTTCCATTACTAAATATTTTTCTCCCCAATGGGTTTACCGAAAACAATCCATAACCCCTGGCATGCCAGTAAGCAGGATAACCGACATTTGATGGATGATCAAGTATTCCAATCGTAATATCCTTACCATCTTTTTTTCCTGCAAGCATCACCCACCTGCCCTTAGTTCCCCATACGGAATCTCCTTTTAATCCTTCACTGCTGTAATACATGCCTGTCGCAATTGAACCGGATGGATCAACTTCAGTTATATTTCCCATGTTATCGACAAACTTACTTCTCTCTTTTGATGGTAACTCTAATTCTCTTGCCACACGTATCGCAAACATTCCATCCTTAACATCTTTGAAAACAACCGTAGTATCCGTTGCCGTCAATGTTGTGATGCGATCAATAATAAAATCACTTGCTTTCACGGAAAAGTAAAAGGTGGTCTTCTCATCCAGCAAGACTTTTTTATCAGGTCTTACCCATTTTGCAGTTGCAGACAGTGATGCATTATTTCCGCTTAGCTTGCTGTCAGTAATTTCCTGGTGCAGTATTGTCCCATAATGATCCCTTCTTTGGGGAGCTATTGCTGTTGAATTGTTCCAGAAATCAAGACCATTGACTGATTCATAATTCAGCCAGATGCCTGTGTGGTGGGGATGATCAGTTCTTTCACCAGCAACCATTTTAAACGGATAGCTGCGTGTTACTGTAATTCCATCTACCGTATTTACGGGAACAAGAACTGGTTTCATGCTTGAGTCATAAAAACAATAGGCAGTCATCAATTTGCCATTATACAAAACATCAACCTGCTGATGATCTTTTCTCACAACAAATGAAAAACCTTTTGTTTCCTGTGCAACCATAGCCTGGCTCAATAACAAACCCACAGAAATCAACACGATCCTGTACATGCATCAATATTGAAAAGGTTTCCCATTATCCATTACTTCCTGCGTCTTTTCATCAAAGGTCACTTTGGCGCCGGTGCGTGCTGCAGCATTTGTCATGATACATGCAATGGAATGACTATATCCGGCTTCCACCGGCGCAGTTGTTTGCTTGCGGCTGCGGATACATTCCATCCAGTTGCGAACATGTG
>JAICPX010000466.1 GCA_025929635.1 Chitinophagaceae bacterium | reverse complement strand
TTTCTAAACTTATGAAACCTCTTAAACTTCTTGAACCAACCCGTTCTCTCCTTATCTTCGCCTACCTAAAAAAACAGACATGTCTCAAGCCTGGAAAGATTATCAGCAAAAAAATAAGGAGCGTTTTTTAAATGAGTTATTGGAGCTGCTCCGTATCCCAAGTGTAAGTGCAAGGAGTGAACATAAGAATGATATGGTAAAATGTGCTGAAGCTGTAAAACAGCGCTTGCTTGATGCTGGTGCAGACAAAGCAGAAGTATTTCAAACTGCCGGTCATCCGGTTGTATACGGTGAAAAGATCATTGATCCTAAGAAGCCAACTGTGCTTGTTTATGGACATTATGATGTGCAGCCTCCCGATCCGCTGGATCTCTGGCATAGCCCGCCTTTCGAACCTGTGATCAAAGACGGAAAAATTTTTGCAAGGGGAAGTTGTGATGACAAGGGACAATTCTATATGCATATAAAAGCACTCGAGACGATGGTTAAGACAAATTCACTTTTTACCAATATAAAATTTTGCATTGAAGGCGAAGAAGAGGTCGGATCGGCTCACCTGGCTGAATTTGTAAAAACCCATAAAGATCTTTTAAAGGCTGATGTCATATTGATCAGTGACAGTGCCATGCTAAGCCTGGAAAATCCAACTATCGATATCGGTGTCAGGGGACTAAGTTATATCGAAGTGGAAGTAACCGGGCCCAATCGTGACCTGCACAGTGGCGTGTATGGTGGTGCTGTTGCCAATCCCATAACTGTTCTTGCAAAAATGATCGCTTCTCTCCATGATGAAAATAATCATATTACCATTCCCGGTTTTTATGATGATGTATTGGAATCAACAGCTGAAGAAAGAAAGAAAATGGCTGCCGTTCCTTATGATGAAAAAGAATACAAAGACGATCTTGGCGTAACAGAATTATGGGGTGAGAAAGGTTTTACAACAAATGAAAGGACAGGTATTCGTCCAACGATTGAGTTAAACGGAATTTGGGGTGGCTATACAGGCGAAGGATCAAAAACAGTTTTACCTGCCAAAGCATTTGCAAAAATTTCTGCACGGCTTGTGCCCAACCAGGACAGTAATAAGATCACCGACCTGTTGATAAATCATTTAAAAAAGATTGCACCGCCTACTGTTACAGTTGATGCAAGACCGCATCATGGCGGTGAACCCTACATGACACCCCTTGATAGCAGGGCATACAGGGCAGCAGCAGCGGCAATAAAAGATACATTTGGAAAAGAACCGATCCCTGTTCGCGGCGGTGGCAGCATTCCTATCTGTTCGCTATTTGAACAGGAGCTGGGAATTAAGATCGTGTTCATGGGTTTTGGATTAGATAGCGACAACCTGCATAGCCCGAATGAAAAATTCAACCTGGAGAATTATTATAAAGGGATAGAGACCATTCCCTATTTCCATAAGCATTTTGCGGAAATGAATTAGATGATCCGAAATCTGTTTCGTAAACCTCGCCGCTAATGGCGGGGTTTTATTTTTATAATACCTTTAGACCAAATCTAACGCCATGCGACTTTTATCCGTTCTTCTATTTATTCCTTTCTTTGGCCTATCACAAATAAATCCTTCTTTTTTAGTTAAATCAAACCTAAGCTATACAAAAGTAGAATCCTCCGGAGACGGCATGTTTGGCTTTGAAAAGGATGGCAAGATTGGCTATCTCGATAAAAAGGGAAATGTGGTCATCCCGGCGATTTATGTATATGAATCCAGCACAAGCAAGACGATTCCCCCATTTCAAAAAGGCATGGTAAAACTAAAAAAAGATAATAAATACGGAGTGCTTGATAAAACCGGGAAGATTATCATCCCATTCCAATATGATGGACTTTATACCAGTAATGGCAAATACATTCCCGTCTATAATACTATCAATGGAAAAAACACCTGGGGAATTGTAAGCATGCAAAACAAAGTGCTTATTCCTATTGTGTATGAGCAACTCCAGATTGACAGCAATCTTATCGGGGTAAAGCAAAATGGAAAATGGGGAATGAAAGATGTTTCAGGCAAAGATATTTTACCAATGGAATTTGAGTCGCTTACTCCTTATGCGCAAAACCAGGTGATACTGGCACAAAAAGGATCACAATATGGATACATTGATGCGAAAGGAAAATGGTTATTTGAAAAAGTAAAATCGGTTTACACGTTAAGCGGGTGTTATGAAGGCATGATCATGTGTACAGTAAATGGTAAGCATGGCTATTTGGATATGAAAGGCAATGAGGTGATCATAACGAAATATGACAACGCATTTAGTTTTGGTAAATCGGGATTGGCCAAAGTAGGAAAGAAATCGTCAACGTCCGGCTCGCCCACATTATGGGGTTATGTGGATAAAAAAGGTAATGAAGTTATTCCTGTAAAATATCCCAGTCTTGGTGATTTTTATAGTGGTTTGATATATGCAAAAGATGATGAGACGAATCGATATGGCTTTTTAGACAAAACCGGGAAATGGATATTGAGCCCTGCTTATCTGGACCTGCTTTCTTTCGATGAATATGGCGGAGTATGGGTAAAACAAACGGATGCGAAATGGCATTATTTAAACAAAGCCGGTAAAGATTATGGTTCACTCGATGATAACGGGACTTTATATAAATATTTTGGCAACCAGGGTTATGCAGTTGTTGAAAATAACACCAATACCTATCTCTTGCTGGACAATAGTGGTGCTGTCATAAAGAAGATCGACGATTGTGATGCGGTCTATAATTTCTCTCAAGGCATTGGTGGTTATAAATGCAAATCCAATGGCAAGTACGGATTCATTGATGTGAATGGCAACAAGGTCACCGGTTGTGATTTCGATGGGTTTGATGGATTTACTGAAGCTGGTATAAGTAAAGTGACAAAAAAAGTTGATGGCAAAAATAAACATGGCTATGTTGACGCAAAAGGAGACATCATACTACCCATTGTGTACGACTATGTTTATGATTTTAGAGATGGGTGGGGACTGATTTATAAAGAGGGTAAATACTATTTTGTTGACCGGAATGGAAACCTGAAAGATCCCCCGGCTAAATATGACGAGCTGACTGAATTCAGGTCAGGCTATGCTTTGGGAAAAATAAAAGGAACCAACAATAATCCTAACAAATATGTTTATATAAACTCCGACCTGAAAGAAGAATTTTCTATCACCTCCTGGCAAGCCTATCCCATCTGGGAAACGGTTGCTATTGTAAGCTCCGATAATAAAACCTATGAGCTAATGGATAAAAAAGGTAAGATATTCAAAAGACTTACCGGGATAGAACAGGTAAATTTTTGCACGGAGGGAATGATCGGTATAAGAGAAAAAGGTAAATGGGGTTATGTGAATGACAAAGGTGATGTGATCGTGTCCCCCAAATATGATACATGTACAGGATTTAAATATGGATATGGTCGTGTAAAATCTGCGGGAAAATGGGGAATTGTGGATAGATCCGGCACGGAAATATTTACGACGAAATATGAGAATATCCTGCCCGGCGAAAATGGCTATTTCATTTATTATGATAATGGATGGGGCATGATGGACAAAACAGGTAAGGTGATCATACAACCAGCAATGGCTACTATTACAACATTTGAAAAAAACAGGGCAATGGCAAGGACAGGAAAAACTTATGCTATCATCAAGTCACCATTGGCAAAATAGTTGGGTAATTCAGAGCATGGCAGTAAAAGAAAAACTTCGTCTTGACAAATACCTGTGGGCAATCAGGCTGTTCAAAACAAGAACACAGGCCGCTACCGCCTGTGATACCGGTAAAGTAAAATTCAATGGACAGC
>JAICPX010000629.1 GCA_025929635.1 Chitinophagaceae bacterium | reverse complement strand
TTGCTGAAACATCTCTTATTGTTGATGTTATTTCCTCTTCCGTCAATGAATCCAATGATGAAGTGGCTTCATCAAAGATCAGGAGTTTTGGTTTACGCAATAAGGCTCTTGCAATAGAAAGTCGTTGTTTCTCTCCGCCTGATAATTTCAAACCGCCTTCACCGATCATTGTCTCCAAACCTTTTTCAGCTCTTGATAATAAGTTTTGGCAGGAAGCTTTATTCAGCACATCATAAAGATCTTCTTCAGGTGCAGCAGGATTAACAAACATCAAATTTTCTTTAATGGTGCCGGAAAAGAGTTGTGTATCCTGTGTTACAAAACCAATTTGATTTCTCAGGTCATCAAAATTGATATTGTTCTCGTCAATGCCATTGTAAAGTATCTTCCCCGTCTCGGGCCGGTAAAGACCCACCAGTAATTTCATCAACGTTGTTTTGCCGGAGCCCGACGGACCGACAAATGCGATCGTTTCTCCTGTTTTTACTTTGAAGCTGATATCGTTGATCGCATGTTGCGTGGCCGTATGATGTTTGAATCCAACATGGGTGAACTCCAGTTGTTCAATTGTACCAAGATGTTTTGGATTGGTGGGTTGTGGCTCCGGGGCCTTCTTCATCAGGTTGCCAAAATTCTCCAACGAAGCTTGTGCTTCACGATAGGAAAGAATGATATTGCCGATCTCCTGTAGTGGCCCAAATACGAAGAACGAAAAGATCTGCATCGTTACCAACTGGCCGGCATCCATCCTTCCCTGGAAAATGAGGTACATGAGCATGAAAAGTATTACCTGCCGAAGCGTATTTACAAATGTACCCTGTACAAAACTGATGCTGCGGATACGTTTTACTTTTGTCAGTTCAAGCCCTAAAATCTTAAAAGTGTTTTTATTTAGCCGGCTCACTTCCTGGTGGGTAAGCCCCAAACTCTTTACCAATTCAATATTTCTCAATGACTCAGTAGTAGCGCCGGCAAGGGCGGTTGTTTGCCCGACAATGTTTTTCTGAATTGTCTTTACTTTTTTACTCAATAAGTTTGAGATAATAGTAAGTAAGAAGATGCCGCCGAAGTAGATCAATGGCAGGCTCCAATGAATGGCCGTTGCATACACAGCAACAAAAATGATCCCGACGATAACAGGAAAAAGAACATTGATAAAATTCGAAACAAATTTTTCGGTATCGATCCTTACTTTTTGTAACACGCTAAGTGTTTCCCCACTCCTGGCATCTTCAAATTCCTGGTAGGGAAGTTTCATGGCATGTTGTAATCCCTGTGTAAAAACAGTTGCTCCAAATTTCTGAGTGATCAGGTTCAGAAAATAATCCTGGAAAGCTTTTGCAATACGGCTGATCATGGCGACCGAAATTGAAGCGAGTAATAACCAAATCACTCCATAATAATGTTTGAATACCGTTGTTCTTGTTATTTCTCCATTGGCTTCGGTCTTAATATCAGTGTCCTGGAGGTTTTCGTTTACGAAAAGAAATTGTGACCAGTCAAATGGCGTTGTATTCTTATGATAATTTGCCAGGTTGATCAGCTTTCCAAAAATGATCGGGTCAACCAGTGAAAATCCAATATTGACTGCCGCCAGGAAAAGCACCAGGGTCACTAACCACTTATAAGGTTTCAGGTATTGAACAAGTATTTTCATTTGGAAAAAATCGAAATTAGTCAGCGAATATACGAATCTCTCGCTGAGCCGTCGGAGAGGTTATCATGCAAAAATGCAGGAGGATAAACAATATAACCGTTTACCAGATTATTGGTGATTGCATGCGCCAACAAGTTGTCCGCGATGTATTGAATAGGGGTTTGCATTTGCAATAATTTTTCTGCGGCGCTTTTGGTTATCGCATATGCATAAGTGTAATCGTGGAAGCCCGCTTTTTTCAGATGGGAGGAATAAGGCCTGGCAAAAAGATTTTTTATGATCCCATGATCCCATTTCAAAATACCTAGACTATGCTGGATATTGTAAACGGCTTTCTTCAAGATCGTATTGATAGCTGATTTCCCGTTTTTACTCCAGCCCCACATCAACAGTTCACAATCACGCGGTATCTCGGAGAGAATTTGCGGTATCTGGATTAATCTTTCAGCCACGGGAACCGCATCATCTTCGAAGATCATTATATGCTCATAGTT
>JAICPX010000214.1 GCA_025929635.1 Chitinophagaceae bacterium | reverse complement strand
ATTGGTCGATCCCGGAAAGACAGGTTGAAACTTCTGTAGTGCTGGCAACCGCTGAATGGAAGAGTGAATGAGCATTCCTACTCTATCCAAAGTCCTTATTATTTAAAATAAAACAATAGGATTGATTAGTTCTTATTAATTGGGTAATGGGAACACGGATGACCGGATTGCACGGATTTGGACTGATAAAATAAAAATCCGTGGGCATCTATCCAATCCGTGTCATCGGTGTTCTATGTAAAATAATCTTTTGCTGCTCCCTACTTTTTTGATTCACAGTATTGGTTTAAAACGGTTTTGTTTTTTTGATCTCATCAAGCATTCGTCTTGAATTTTCACCCGTTACACCATTGGGGTCCAGTGCGATTGCTTTATTGTAATATTCAATTGCTTTTTCGGTTTTGTTTGCTTTCCAATTGGCTTCCGCATAGCTATCCCATGTATTGGCAGACTTAGGATAAAGTTTTGTATTCAGTTCAAAAACAAACAATGCGGCATCCATTTGTTTTGAATTCAACAGGTCATAGCCTGACTGGTTGATCTTTTGTTCAAAGTTTACATAACGGTATTTTGGATCACCAACCATTTTCTTAGCTTCTGACTCCACCTGGTCAAGTTTGCCGGCTGTAAACAAGTCTCTTAAATGACCCATTGGATCCAAAACAAGATCTTTATTGGAAAAATTGAGACAAGTCTCCAGTATCGGGTCTTTATTGTTCTTATAGTCAGCAAAGCTCATATCAACTGCTAATTGTGGTGCCAGCCAGTCATCATTCTCCCATTGTGGTTTATCCTGCCACCATGCGAAAGA
Source organism: Chitinophagaceae bacterium (assembly GCA_025929635.1). Classification (GTDB taxonomy): domain Bacteria; phylum Bacteroidota; class Bacteroidia; order Chitinophagales; family Chitinophagaceae; genus VBAS01. The sequence continues at coordinate 6,734 of JAICPX010000214.1, read as the reverse complement.
AAGAAAATCAGGTAGTTTACTCTTCGGCAAGTCCACCCTCCTGGTGTCACCATAGAAATTTATGTTCTCAGCAGTTGGCTCGCCAACAAATATTGCATTTGTGTAATTATGCAATTCATTCACCAGGTTCTGACATGCAGAAAATGTACGACGGCCAATGATCACGAAGAGTTTACCTGGCTGATTTATCTTTTTACTTTCTAAAATACCCGCCACAACCGGTTTATTTTTATAATTGTTTCCTCCACCATTTAAGCGAACATCCAGTACCAGTCGTTCCACATCATTCTTTTCAATAAAATCAAACACCTTTTTATAAAATGCAGGTATGGCTTCCGATCTATCGTCCTGAATCTGGCTCTGCCGGACATACACTGTTTTTGATGCTGGCAGATATTCATAATAGTAAACCTTATCTAGATCTTTCAGATAGTTTGGAGTCATCGATTGATCCCTGGCACTTACCCAATCATCACCCGTCCTGACAAACCCATACTGCCTTGGTAAACGAAATGCTTCCATAGCTGTGATCGATTGCTCAAATGTCTTTCCATCTTTTTCAAAAGTATAGGTCAATGTTGTTTTCAATTCCCTGGAAACTTTTTGTGCATGCAATGCTTCGGGTATTGTTAAATGGTCAAGCCCGTATGCTTTAAAGTATTGATCATTCTCAGCGGGTACCAATGGTTTTATCGCCTCCAATGCTTTTTCTACAGGAACACCTTCTACTTTAACAAGCTTTGCCCCTACTACCTTTTCATATTCTTTGCCGGCTCCTTCAACATAGACACCATCGCTGAACCAGTAAAAATTCACCGGGGCTACATGAAATTTCACCGGTGATTCACGCCACCCGATACTGGTGTGACCATATTTGAATAGCGAAACAATACGGGCAAAGCCGGCAAGTACTTCGTTTTCTTTCATAGAAGGAATAGCACTATACAATTTCTCAACAGCAGCATCAAACTCTTCCGCTTTTACTTTCTTAAAAAGAAATGAATATTCCTTATGAATCTTTTGCTGGAGGAACTTCAGATCAGATTGCCAGTCGGCCGCAGCTAGTTTTACCGGGGATGAAACGGTTTTTGGAACATTATGGTCATCCTGCCCAACACAGGACAACATGGATGCAATGCATAAGCAAAAAATGAAAATACTTTTCATGGCTTTAAGTTTTGATTTAAGTTATATCCAAATTCAAGCTATTCTTTTTAAAATATGATAGCCGGTTTAAATCAATGGTAAGGACCGTTCCCTCGACATTCTTCCTATCTTTAATTATTGCAGTACATTAATTTTAGTCTATGAAACAAAAAATTCACCGTCGTCGATTTCTACTGGATACTTCATCGGCATTAGCACTTGCAGCCCTTGGAAAAAGCGGGCTCGGTCTTTTGCCGACGCCTGCCGTGAGAAGGGTCGCATTGATCGGAACAGGATGGTATGGCAAAAGTGATCTGTTTCGTTTGATGCAGGTTGCGCCGGTAGATGTGGTGGGATTATGTGACCCGGATCGTCAACAATTAAACAAAGCAGCTGAAATGGTAAGCCAGCGACAGAAAAATAACAAGAAGCCTGCACGCTATGGAGATTACCGTAAATTATTATCAGAACAAAAACCAGAGATCGTTTTAATTGGCACACCCGATCACTGGCATGCATTAACAACTATTGATTCAATAAAAGCAGGAGCTCATGTATATGTCCAAAAACCCATCAGCGTAGACGTACTGGAAGGTGAAGCCATGCTTGCCGCAGCGAGAAAATATAATAAGACGGTCCAGGTAGGAACACAAAGAAGAAGTACACCGCATCTTATTGATGCAAAGAAAAATATTGTTGATGCCGGCTTGCTTGGAAAAGTATCGCATGCAGAACTATGTTGTTATTATCATATGCGCAACAACGGGAACCCACCTGAGCAACCTGTGCCTGATTTTTTTGATTATGAAATGTGGACAGGCCCTGCTCCTTTACGTCCCTATGATGGTTTACCTCATACACGCTGGTGGCGAACATTTATGGAATACGGCAACGGTATCATGGGAGATATGTGCATACACATGCTTGATACCGTGCGTTGGATGTTGGATCTTGGCTGGCCAAAACGGATCAGCTCAACCGGTGGAATCTATAATGATAAAACCGGCAAAAGCAATATTGCCGATACCCAAACAGCAATTTTCGAATATGATGGTTTGAATTGTGTTTGGCAACACCGCGCCTGGGGTACGCCTGCAGATCCTGAATATCCATGGTCATTCAAAATTTTTGGTAATAAAGGCACGTTATGCGGTAGTACGATGAAATATGATTTTATTCCTGCGGATAAAAGTGAAAAAATTCATGCCGATGTTGTTTTTGAAAAGGAAAAATATCCAGAAGACATTAATGAACCGGCAATAGAATTGAATGCAGCCCCGGCTACCAGATTACACATGATCAACTTTCTCGAAGCCATCGATAAAGAAATCAAACCTGTTGCAGATATTGAACAAGGACATATTTCTACGGCCAGTTGTATTCTTGCAAATCTTTCGATGCAGTTAAATGGAAGACCGTTAATTTATGATCCAATAAAAAAAGAAGTTGTTGGCGATCCCGAAGCAACCAAACTTTTACAAAGAAAATACAGGTCCCCATGGGTTCATCCGTTGCCGGGGAACATATAAATTAAATTGAATCCGACCAACACCTGCATTGCCATCACTCACTCAATTTTCCGCCGGGAATTTGAATAAGGTTATAAGATTCGAATTCTAACCTTGCTTTTGCTGGGCTTCGTTAAAGCTTACCATCCAGTTAATACCGAACTTATCGGTAAATGTTCCGAAATAATCGCCCCAGAAAGTTTTTTGCATGGGCATGTTTACCCTGCCACCTGCAGAAAGTCCATTAAATAGTTTATCTGCTTCTTCTTTATTGGTAGCATTAATAGAAATAGAAAAATTATTGCCCTCTTTATAGTCGGCCGCCCATTCACCACCCGTGTCGCTTCCCATTAACATTGTTTCCTTGCTAATTGGTAAAGACACATGCATGATCCTTTCTGCATCACCGGGGTTCAGCTTGGCATCTTGCCCCGGGGGCATATCTTTAAAACGACCCATGTAGGGAAATTCGCCGCCGAATACAGATTTATAAAAATTAAAAGCTTGTTCACAATTGCCATTGAATGTGAGATAAATGTTTACGACCGCCATAATCTAAAATTTTATTGATGACCAATTTGTTCAAGCTAAAGCTAAGGAAAAATAACAGACTGCGTTTTCTATTATCAGGACCATTTGTCATTATATAACAACGGATAAAAACCGCGGATAGACGGGAAATAGTTGCCATTCTAATTACTTAACTTCAACGTCCCTTTTCTAAAATCCAAAAATTGCTGTTATGAAAAAGATAGCCTTATTGTCAGTACTGTTGTCATCATTGTCATCAGGTGCTCAAATTGATGCACGACTCTTTCGTTTTCCCGATGTGTCTGCCACGCAGATTGCATTTGTGTATGGTGGTGATATCTGGCTTGTTCCGAAAACAGGAGGCACGGCAAATCGTGTAACTTCTTCGACTGGCGAAGAAGCTTTTCCACGGTTTTCACCGGATGGAAAAACTCTTGCTTTTTCGGCGACCTATGATGGTAATACCGATGTATACACAATGCCCGTAAGTGGTGGTGTACCTCTACGCCTTACCTGGCATTCAGGAGTTGATCGTGTTGTTGACTGGCATCCTGACGGAAAAAGAATTTTATTTGCTTCGGGTCGTGAAAGCGGCACACCCGCTTATCGCCAATTGTATTTAGTATCTGTAAAAGGGGGGCTACCTGAAAAGCTGCCGGTACCTTATGGTGAGCTGGCTTCTTACTCACCGGATGGAAATCAAATTGCTTACGTAACAAAGATCACCGAGAATTATCCTTTCAAGAGGATCCGAAGTGGCCTGGCGTCGGATGTCATCATTTATGATCTGAAAAAAGGAACGGCAGAAAACATTAATAAATCCGAAGTGACCGAAGGCAAACCTGTCTGGGTAAATAATAAGATCTATTACGTATCTGATGAAGGTGTTGGGAAACGGCGAAACATCTGGTCCTACGATAATGCGAGTAAGGCCAGGAAACAGCTTACTGATTTTGCTGATATCGATATTAACCATATGTCAGCCGGTCCTGATGAACTTGTTTTCCAGGCAGGTGGTCGCCTTTACCTTCTTAATTTGAATACAAATAAATATGCGGAAGTAAAGATCAACGTGGTTGCCGATATTTCTTCCCTGATGCCCCGCACGGTTGCGGTGGGAAATAATATCAGCAATTTTGATATTTCTCCCGATGCAAAGCGTTCAGTGTTTGAAGCAAGAGGGGATCTGTTTAGCATTCCTGCCGAGAATGGCGTTATCATCAATCTTACCAATACAAGTGGTTCATGGGAAAGATTCCCTGCCTGGTCACCCAATGGTAAATGGCTTGCTTACTGGAGCGATGAATCAGGTGAATATGAAATACATCTTCGTGATAATGCAACCGGCCAGGCAAAAAAAATTACCAATATAAAAAAAGGAATGGGCTGGAATCTTAGCTGGTCGCCAGATAGCAAAAAAATTGTTTTCATAAATGATCTTCAGGAAATAAAGCTCTTAACTATTGATGGTGCTTCATTGGAAACAATTGATAATACAACCGATCGAACCTACTCCGCTTTGCAGGGGTTCAGTGCCAGTTGGTCACCGGATAATAAATGGATCGCTTATTCAAAAGGGACACCAAATCTTAATAACGCTATCTATATGTATAGTGTGGAAAAGAAAAAAGTTTTTAAAGCAACATCCGGATATTATAATGATTTCAATCCTGTATTTGATCCAACCGGCAAATATCTCTTTTTTGCAACCAACAGGAATTTCAGTCCCGTGTACAGCAATTTTGATAACACGTGGATCTATCCAAACAGTACGCAACTGGCGGTAGCCACCCTCGATCCGGCTACGCCCGAATTATTGTATGCAAAAAATGATGAAATCAAATTAGATTCAGCCTCTACAACCAGGGCGCCGGCTGATACCACAAAAAAAACAGCCAAACCGGCCACTCCATCACGTAATATCAGTCCCGAAACACTGGAAAACAGGCTGGAAGTTTTGCCTGTAAGTGCCGGTAACCTGGGCGGATTGTTTGCTGTCGAAGGCAAGCTGTTGTATATGCGTTTTCCCAATAGCGGTGCTGCGCAAGGACCGCCGTCTCTTTATTTCTTTGATATAGATAAACGCGAAGAAAAACTTTTATTAGATAAGGCAACCGCATATTCTCCTACTACTGATGGTAAAAGTATTCTTGCCCGTACCGCTGCGGGATTTGGGATCATCAAACCCAACCCCGATCAGAAGCTTGATAAACTATTGCGTACTTCCGAAATAGAAATCGTGTTACAGCCAAAAGAAGAATGGAAACAGATGTTCAATGATACCTGGCGCCGTTATCGTGATTTCTTTTATGATCCCGGGATGCAGCAGGTCGATTGGGCTGATGTTCGCAAAGAGTACAGCAAGCTGCTTGACGATGCAATCACCCGTTGGGATGTAACTAATATTTTACAGGAAATGGTTTCAGAATTAGCCGCTGGTCATACTTATGTAAGTGGCGGCGATGTTGAACAGGGAAAGAATCGTACAAATGGGTTTTTAGGAATTGACTGGGCTCTTGAAAATAAGATGTATAAAGTAAAACGGATCGTTCGTCCTGCTGTATGGGATAATGAAGTGCGGTCACCACTTGAAGCATCAGGTGTTAACATCAAAGAAGGCGATTATATTCTTTCAGTAAATGGAAGAGCACTCGATCCTGATCTTGACCCATATGCAATGTTTGAGGGTTTGGCAGGTAAAGCTGTTGCACTCCGGGTAAATAGTAAGCCATCCTTTGAAGGTTCAAGAGAAGTGGTCATTAAAACGTTGCAACCACAACAGGAAGCAAGACTTCGTCATTTGGAATGGATCGAAGGTAATCGTAAAAAAGTGGATGAACTATCGGGTGGGCAATTAGGTTATATGTATATGCCCAACACCGGAACACAGGGTCAAACAGAATTGATGCGTCAATTCTATGCGCAGATCGATAAGAAAGGATTTGTTATCGATGAACGTTTTAATGCGGGTGGACAACTAGGTGATCGTTTTATTGAAATGTTGAACAGGCCAAACGTATACAATATCGCATGGCGCAATGCAGATGTAACAAGATGGCCACAGAGAGGAAACAATGCACCCAAGGTTATGCTTATCAACGGATGGGCTGGGTCTGGTGGCGATGCGTTCCCATGGGCCTTTCAGCAGTTAGGGCTTGGTCCTATTGTTGGTGAAAGAACATTAGGAATTTTAGTTGGGCCGGCCACAGGTCATCAATTAATTGATGGTGGGGGAATTACTGTTCCAGACGCCAGATTATATGGTGCTGACGGAAAATGGTTTGCTGAAGGTTATGGTATAAAACCGGAAATAGAAGTTTGGGATGACCCTGCCCAACTAGCAAAAGGCATCGATCCGCAATTGGTACGTGCCGTGCAGGAAGCATTAAAACTTGTGAAAGAAAAACCAATGGTGCTCCACCCAAGACCAAAATTTGAAGACAGAAGTGCAAAAGGAATGAAGAGTTATTGATCTGATAAAAATTTTTTGAAGCCGTCTCGCCTCCGGCGAGACGGCTTTTTGTTGCTATCTAAGTATACCCCTGCTCT
>JAICPX010000243.1 GCA_025929635.1 Chitinophagaceae bacterium | reverse complement strand
TGGCAATGATGGATTGCGTGGTGTTGAACTTGCGGTGATCAGGAAAAATCTCCAGGACATTATTGATAATGTAAAGGCAAAATATCCCCAGGCCAAAATGCTTTTAGCGGGCATGCAGATACCACCGAACCTGGGAATAGACTATTCAAACGGGTTCCGGGAATTGTTTACTGAGCTGGCACAAAAAAATTCGATAGCCCTGGTCCCATTTCTCTTAGAAGGTGTAGGCGGCGAAGCTGCATTAAATCTGCAGGATGGTATTCATCCAACTGCCGATGGTCATCGCATCGTAGCGGAAAATGTTTGGACGGAATTAGAGAAACTATTGTAGGTAATATTTGATATTGGATATTCGTGCCGCCGGCAGTCGTGCCCTCAATATTGTTCTCATCGAATCCTGCCAATAACACTGTACTTTTAAGAAACAAAAATTTATTTGCTAAAACTACAAACCCAACCCTCGTATGAAAAGAATAGTTTCCGTCGTAATGCTTGTAACGGCCTTAGGCTGCAATCAACCAAAAGTTGATAAAAAAGCAGAAGGCGAAAAGATCATGCAATTAAGCAAAGACTGGTCACAAACCGTTGCCACAAAAGATGTAGAAAAAATCGTCAGCTATTGGGCGGATGATGCTTTTGTAATGCAGGATGGCCAACCCCCATTTAAAGGCAAGCAGGCAATAAGGCAAATGGTGGAAGAAAGTTTTAAAATACCCGGTTTTAGTATAAGCTGGCAACCGGAGAGCGTTGAAGTGTCTGATAGTGGCGATATGGCATATATGATAGAGAACGCACAAGTATCATATACCGACTCAACCGGAAAACGGGTTACTCATCATAACAAGGCTGTCAGCATTTGGCGTAAACAAGCGGACGGATCATGGAAGAATGCAGTAGATATTTCAACGGGAGATCCGTCACAAAACAAATAAATGCTATTCCAGGAAATCAGGCTGCAAACAAGAAAGCTTTCGCCCTTATATCATTTTTATAAAGATATATTGGAGCTTTTCTTATCGGAACCAAATGATTCACATTTTACCATTCATACCAGGGACACACGATTGATTTTTGAAGAAGCAAAAAATAATTTGGCAGAACCCTTTTATCATTTTGCATTTAATATTCCTTCGAATAAGGTTCAGCAAGCATATGACTGGCTAAAGGAAAGAACAGACTTGTTATGGATTGAAGATTATAAAAGTCATATTGCTGATTTCAAAAACTGGAATGCCAAATCAGTTTATTTTTTAGACCCTGCCGGAAATGTCGCGGAATTCATTGCCAGGGCCGATCTTAATGATGTTGTTGATGAACCGTTTTCATCAAGTCATGTTCGCAGTGTGAGCGAAATAGGGTTGGTATTCCCTGAACAGAGTTTTAAGCAATCATTTGAAAAATTGATGAAGGATCACCAATTGACATATTTTGCCAAACAACCACCGCTGGAAAGTTTTTGCGCTATTGGTGATGATGAAGGTTTGTTCATCATCGTTCCCGAAAACAGGAGTTGGTACCCTTGCAAGGATAAACCCGCCGGCATATTTCCTATGCAAATAAGTTTTTCAGATCAAAATGTTTTAAGAACAATAGCCCTTCCTTAATTTTTTTTTCAGAGCAATGTCTTCGCACGATTCCAGGAGCCTGCATGAAATCAATAGAAACAGAAAAAAGATACGATCATCGATCAAAAGTCCCCGGAACTATTATTTTAATTATTATATCCTGGAATTCCCCGGAATGAGTTTCCGGTAATCCGTGACCGGCATCCCTAAAAAGAAACAGGTCCTTTTTTGGAGCCGTTATTTTATTAAAATATTCTGAGGTTATGGAAGAATTCGTATTATAATCTTTTTTACCTGCAAAGAAATAAACCGGGCAGTTGATCGCCGGAAGACTTTGAAAAAGATTCACCGCGTTTGATCTTGACCATACATCGAACCAGGTAGCCGCCCAAGCTTCCACAAATGTTTTTCGGAAAGTAATACCTAATAATTCTCGTCCTTCATGTTTCAGCAGCCATTTGCGATGATAATATAGTTGCTCTGCATTTTGAAAAGGAACTTTTACAACCGCTAATTCCTGCCGCGCCTTTTTACCCATCTCTTCTTTCAACATTGCCGTCGAAATGCTGTCGCTTCTTCGTCCATCGATCACGGGGCTGACCGGAAGATAGGCATACAGAAGGTCAGGATATTTATCGGCAATATGAAAACCAAGCCCCGAACCCCAGGAGTAACCAATAAGATACAATTTTGGTTTGCTGAATTTTTTAAGCAAACTATCAATTAGCTCATGGGTATCATCATAAAACAGTTGAAGAGTTAACGGCTGTGTTGTCTTATTCAGCTTGAGTGTTTCACCTGTTTCTCTTTGATCCCAATGCACGACAACAAAATGCTGCTGTAACTTACCACTGACCTTATCAAATTTTTGCATCAGCGATCCACCCGGTCCACCATGCAAAAAAAGCAATAACGGTTTTGAAATATCTTTACCTTTTACCCGGGTAAACTGCCGGATACCATTGATTTGAAAAATTGCAGTAGTATCGATAGGCCGTTGAGCAAACAAAGTATAGTTGCTTATCAATAGAATAAATAAAAAATATTTCACCCAAACAATTTGAGAGAGAAGATAACAAAACGACTCATTCTACCTTAATAAAGAACATTAAAGATGATGTTAATCTTTTCCTACCCTATATTTATAACTTACGATTTAATAGGTACAATTGACTATTGACTATTGACTCTTCACCATCCACCCCTACACTTCCTCCCTCAAAATCTCCAACGGTGGTCTCGTTACAACAGATCGACTGTTGAGCAACCCAATGAAAACTGTTAAAAAGCATACCGATAAAAACACGCCCAGCAGTGGCAGCCACTTCAATACAAATTCCGTTTCAAAAACAAATTTTGCAACCAGCCAGGCAGCACCTAATGATAAAAACATCCCGGTGGCAGCAGCCAATGCACCCAGGAAAAAATATTCAAGCGCATTGATATAAAAGATCTGTTTACGGCTTGCACCAAGAGTACGCAATAACACACTCTCCTGTATTCGCTGGTATTTACTGATCAGTACAGAAGCGATCAAAACGATCAGCCCGGTAATGATGCAAAAGGCTGCCATAAACCGGATAATAAAACCGACCTTATCGATGATATTACTCACTATATTCAGCACAGCGCTCAGATCAATGATGGTAACATTTGGAAAGCGCTGTACCATTTGTTGCTGAAATTTTGCGGACATATCCTTGTTATCGATCCGCGTAACCAGCACATGAAACATGGGTGCTTGTTCCAAAACCCCTGTCGGAAAGACGACTAAAAAATTTGTTTGAACCCGGCCCCAGTCCACCTTACGGAAACTGCCTACGATTGTAGTGACAGGAGCGCCCTGGACATTAAATAACATCGTATCCCCGATCTTAATGCTGTTATTCTTTGCAAAATTTTCGTCGAGTGAAATAAACACCTTTCCTGGTTCTTCCACTTTACCAGACCACTTTCCTTTTGTAATTCTTTCTGAACTGATTGTTGAATCACGAAATGTCACCCTGTACTCACGATCAAACGTGCCTCTCCACATTTTAATGGTACTGTCTTTTCTCAACGTCTCGGCGTTGATACTGTTTATTTTTTCGAGGCGCATGTTAACGATCGGCACAGTTCCATCAAAAGGCAGGTTGAATTCTTTGGCCAATGCTACTACACTGTCCCGCTGCTGTGGTTGTATATCAAATAATATTGTGTTAGAGCGATTATCGCGGGCGGTTAGCTCGATCCGTTTGAGCAGGATCGCCCGGATAGAAAACAGTGTACAGATGATTGCAGTACCTAAACCAATTGCCACAATTAAGATGGTAGTTTGATTATTGGGGCGGTATAAGTTAGCAAGTCCCTGTCGCCACAAATAATTCCATGCGTTTGGAAAGAAACGACGCACAGCCCACATCAGTAGTGCCGCCGTCCCCACCAACAGCAAAAATGCAACTGTAATAACTATACAAAAAGCGATCGTTTCCGGTATTTCTTTTATTTGCAAATAACTAAACCCAAAAACAAAAAGCAGGATCAACAGGTAAACCAGCCATTTTACAGGGTCCCTGAATGCGCTGAATTTTTGAAATGATAACCGCAGTGTATTTAGTGGCGAGATCTTTCGCACCGATACCAATGGTAACAGCGCAAAGAGAAATGAGATCACAACACCCAGCACAATTCCCTGTCCTATGGATCTCGATGAGAGTTCGGTGGTAACTTTTATCGGTAGAAAATCCTGGAATGCGATCGGTAAAAATTGTTGAATGATCACTCCTAACAACGCTCCTGCCACTGAACCCAGGAATCCGATCACAACAATTTGAATCAGGTAGATAAGAAAAGCCTGCCATCCTTTGGTGCCCAGGCAACGAAGAATAGCAACCGATCTTATTTTTTCACGTACATAAATATGGATCGCACTTGCCACACCAACACAACCAAGTAACAACGCAATAAAGCTGACCAGGGCGAGAAATTCTGTAAGATCCTGCAATGACCTGGCCGTATTTTCTTTTTGTGTTTCGACGGTCTCGTAACTCATGGCTTCAATGTCAAGTCGCGGTCTTAGCTTTTCCGTAAGCTCCTTCATGTTTACAGGCTTATCAAACTTGAAGAAGAATTGCGTCACCATCCTGCTCCCTTTTTGCGCCAGGCCCGTTTGTTCCAAATATTGGAGCGGTATATAAACCGGCGGCGCAACAGATGCTGACAATCCCGTTTGACCCGGTGCATTTATCAAAGTACCTGCGATCACGAAAGTTACATTCCCGACTTTTACACTGTCCCCAACCTTTGCCTCATATTGTAACATCATCGTTTGATCCACTAATGCAGCTTGTCCGTTCTTAAAATCTTTTCCGGCGGATGCAGGCACGGTCTCCAACTCTCCATAGTAAGGAAACTCACCACCCAATGCACGAACCTGGACCAATCTTGTTTTATTACTCTTCGTAAAATAGATCATTGAAGGGAACATTCTTTGTTCCGATCTTCGGTCAGCAAGTGAATCAGCCATTTTCCGGATCTCGGGGGTTACCTGTTTACCTGTGCCGATCATGAGGTCGGCACCCAATAAAGAAGCCGCCTGCCTGTCTACTTCCTGGCTCATATTTTCTCCTAAAGAGTAAATAGCCACCATGGCAGCGATGCCCAGGATGATCGATGACACAAATAATAATAACCTGGAACGGTTGCGCCTGCTATCACGCCACGCCATTTTTACTAACCATGGAAAATTTAATTTGCTGCCCATTTTCATGTTGTAATCTTTAAAGTCAATAATCAATAATTAGTAATTAATAATTATTAATTATTTGTGGCTTCATCACTCACGATCCTTCCTCCTTTAAGTTTAATGATCCTTCCTGTTTTATTGGCAAGATCCAGGTCATGTGTCACCATGATCAAGGTAGTACCGGCTTCCTTATTAAGATTAAAGATCAATTCAATGATGCCGCGGCTTGTTTCAGCATCAAGGTTACCGGTGGGTTCATCAGTAAAAAGAATCTGGGGTTTATTGATAAAAGCTCTTGCCATGGAGACTCTTTGTTGTTCACCACCGCTGAGTTGAGCAGGATAATGATGTCCCCGGTCTTTTAATCCCACTTTTTGAAGCAGATCGGAGGCTCGTGGTTTTATATTCTTTTCTCTTCGTAATTCCAGGGGCACCATTACATTTTCAAGCGCGGTAAGGGTAGGTAGCAACTGGAAGCTTTGAAAAATAAAACCCACGTATTGATTCCTTACACTGGCACGCTGGTCTTCATTGAGTTTGTCCAGTTGAATATTATTTAACTCCACTGAACCGGTGGTTGCGCGGTCAAGACCTGCAGCCAGGCCAAGCAAGGTGGTTTTGCCACTCCCCGATGGCCCGACGATCGCCATTGTTGATCCTGCTTCTACAGAAAAATTAATACTCTCCAAAACAGTCAGCTCGCGGCCGGCACTCTGGTAGGTCTTGCTGAGATTTTGGATATTCAATATTGTAGCCATTGCTTATTTATTTGCGAGGCGTGGCCAAAGCCATCCTCATTTGTTATATATTTTCAAGACGAAGCCGAAGCAAGCTCCCCGGCAAACGCAAACGTCAAATGTAATCAAACCTCTCAGGTTTCAAACTGTCAAACTTGAGACGTGAGACATGCCTTCAAAGCACTTTGAACGGCAAAGTAAGTGCTGCAGGACCATAATGCCAAATCTTTTTTACCAATGGCCTTTTTGTCAGGACAAGATCCTTAATTCTGACGCGGTTCTTCAATTAATATTTCACCAGGGAATGAACCGCCGGTAACGCGGGAATAACAACAAAACTGGCATTTACATTGATAAGAACTGGTTATGAGACAAAATAACTTTTATGTTTTATTAAATTTAAGAACAGCGGAAGGCTTTGAGAGTTTTGGTAAATTCAACCTGGGTAATAAACGAAAAGTGGCATTGAATGTTTTTAAACAACTTCATGGCACATCGGCTGTTGATGATAATACACTACTTACCATCGAGCTAATGGAGACAGTCAATGAACTACCATTAAATTTAAATATACTGGGTTGCACCCTTGATGAACTTGCATATAATTGCAAGATCATTGCGAAAGAAACGTTTAAGCTTCATAATCTGAAGAAATGAAGATGCAATAGGCTTCAGCATTCCCGGCGCCGTCCTGTGTTTCGAGTAATACATGGCAGGCTATTCAGTCTACCCCTTCAATAAGAAATGTATTTACAAATCATAATATATGTTCATGGTCCCGGGCCCAAAAAAAATCTTCCCACTTCTCACTATCTTCAATCGTAGATGACAGGTCCCTTTATACAAATTCTGCTTTGCCT
>JAICPX010000395.1 GCA_025929635.1 Chitinophagaceae bacterium | reverse complement strand
TAACAATTGCAGCCTTGACTAAACTCCTCTTATTATTCTTTAGTTTTTTTAGCTTATCCATTTTTGGACAACAGTGGACTCCTGCGAAATTCGGAAAAATATCTGCGGCCGATCTTAAAATAAAAAGTTATAGTATCGACAACACTGCTTCGGCCGTTGTAATTGCCGATGTAGGTTCTTCGCAGGTCGTCGGCAACCTGAGAGGTTGGTTTTCTATAGAGTTTAAACATTTCAGGCGCATACATATTTTGAAAAAGAATGCATACGACCTCGCAAACATGGAAATACTTCTTTATACCGATGGAACCGGTGAGGAGCAGCTAAAAAACTTAAAAGCTCACACTTATAATTTGGAGAATGGAAAGGTGATTGAATCGAAGATTGACGTGAAAAACTCTGTATATAGATCAGTGATCGACAAAAATCATATCGTAAGAAAATTTGTTTTCCCGGCAGTCAAGGAAGGTTCAATAATTGAATATGAATACACGGTCAGTTCTGACTTTATTTTTAATCTCCGGCCGTGGAAATTCCAGCAAAGCCATCCTGTATTGTGGAGTGAATACAATGTTTCAATTCCTGAATTCCTGTACTATGTATTCTTTCAGCAGGGAGATTTTAAAAAAACCCAGACGGCCAGGCAGGAGAATTTCAGGGTAACAGATACAAGAACTGCCGGCAGGTCGACAACTGAGCCCTTTACCGCCACCGTTAATGATTACCGGATGGTGATGCAGAATGTCCCGCCGATGAAGATGGAAAATTTTACATCTTCACTGGATAACCATATTGCGAAGATCGAATTTCAATTGGCAGAATATCGTTCGCCCCTTGCCTTCCAGTCGATCATGGGTGACTGGACCGATGTTACGAATACATTATTGAACGATGAAAACTTTGGTGGTCAATTAGAAAAAGATAATAGCTGGCTAAATGACGAATTAAAAATTGCCTTGCAGGGAGCAAAATCAGGTGAAGAAAAAGCCAGGAACATTTTTACGTACCTGCAAAAGAATTTAACGTGTACAAATTACAACAGGCTTTATACCGATCAGCCTTTAAAAAATGTTTTAAAAAATAAAAGAGGAAGCGTGGCTGAGATTAATCTTTTACTTGTCGCTATGCTTCGTAAGGCCGGGTTACATGCAGATCCGTTAATGTTAAGTACACGATCGCATGGTTATGCTTTTTCCAATTACCCGATCATTGAAAGGTTTAATTATGTAGTGAGTCGTGCAATGATCAATGATATGCCTGTTTACCTGGATGCCAGCCGCCCAAATCTTGGTTTTGGGCGACTTGACTGGGAATGTTATAATGGCCATGCCAGGGTGATCAACAAAGAAGCCACTGCTGTTGATTTGTTATCGGACTCTTTGGTAGAAACAAAAACCATGTCATTATTGCTTACAAATGATGATAAAGAAATTGTTGGAAGAATGGAACAATTACCGGGTTATTATGAATCACTATCGGTCAGGGATCGCATTGCAGAAATAGGATTCAAAGAGTTTGTAAAAGAAGTTGAAAATGACAAAGCCCTGGACGCTGAATTATATGATTTCAGGATAGATCATTTGCCAAACCTCGATGAACAAATACAGGTTAGTTATGAATTCAAATTACATATTGAAAAAAAGGATATTATATACCTTGACCCGATGTTTGGGGAAGGATTTACTGAAAACCCATTTACAGCAGAAAAGAGAACTTATCCTGTGGAAATGCCATACCCTTTGGATGAGATTTTTATTGCAAGAATAGAACTACCGGAAGGCTACGAGGTTGACGGGATGCCAAAGCCCGCAAGAATGAGTTTAGATGAAGAAGGAAAGAGTTTTTTTGAGTATATGATTCAAAATTCAGGTAGCGTGATCTCGCTCCGTACAAGAGTAAAAGTACATCGCAGTTATTTTTTACCGGGAGAGTATAAGATGCTGAGAGATTTCTTCAGCGTTGTTGTTAATAAGCAAAATGAAAAGATTGTTTTGAAAAAAGTGAAATGAATTTTCTTCAGCCCCTAGATCCCCTAAAGGGGACTTTACATTCTTCCAACTTGTTGCATTCCTTCCTTTCCATTGAATACTCTCAAATCAGCTAATGAAAATTCCTTCTAATAGTTGTAGGAGAATAAAAGAATGACTGTTTAATCGGAGTCTAAAGTCCCCTTCAGGGGATTAGGGGCTCAAGCAAAAAAAATGGATTGAACTAAAGGCCGGTAATTTATACCAATAAAACTTTTCTCGGCCATTTTTCAATATTTTCATGTTCAAAACCAACTTCATGGGACAGCTCGCAACCAAAGACCTGGTCGTATTTTTATTTTACTTCGTTATCGTGGCAGGCTATGGTTACTGGATCTATCAAAGGAAAAAGAACACGCATAATGATTCAAAGGATTTTTTTCTTGCTGAGGGTTCTCTTACCTGGTGGGCAATCGGTGCCTCCCTGATCGCGTCCAACATTTCTGCGGAACAATTTATCGGGATGTCGGGCCAGGCGTTTCAACTGGGATTGGGGATAGCTTCTTATGAATGGATGGCTGCGCTTACCCTGATCATCGTGGCCATTTTCTTTATGCCGCTTTACCTGAAGAATAAGATCTATACAATGCCACAATTTTTGCGGCAGCGTTATGATGGAAGAGTAAGCACGATCATGGCGGTATTCTGGCTTATGTTATATGTGCTGGTCAATCTTACATCAATTATTTATCTCGGGGCCCTTAGTTTGCAGAACATGTTGGGGGCTTCATTCTTCTGGTGCGCACTTGGTCTGTCATTATTCGCGATCTTTATTACACTTGGAGGGATGAGGGTTATCGGTTACACAGATGTTGTACAGGTTTTTTTTCTTGTACTTGGCGGATTGGCTACAACCTATCTTGCACTTGAGCTGGTTTCAGATAGTATGGGTGAAGGCAAAGGAGCGTGGGAGGGTTTACAACTGTTGAAAGAAAAGGCTCCCGAACATTTTCACATGATCTATCACAAAGGCGAAAGTCTTGTTTATAGTGGAGAACCAGCGGGTGGCATCACGCCAACAAAAGATCCATGGCAGGAATTACCTGGTCTTGCCGTTTTGATCGGGGGCATGTGGATCGCCAATCTTAGTTATTGGGGTTGTAACCAATATATCACGCAGAGGGCCTTGGGAGCAAGCTTGCCGACAGCACGAAAGGGTTTATTGTTTGCCGCATTTCTTAAACTCCTGATGCCTCTTATCGTGGTGCTGCCCGGAATTGCATGCTACGTTATTTTTAAGAATGGGGGAAATGAGGCGATCACGCAGGGGATGAAAGTTACCGATGTCACTACCGATAATGTGTTTATCAAGCCGGATAATGCTTATTCTATTTTATTAAATCTCTTACCTGCAGGATTAAAAGGTCTCGCCTTTGCTGCATTAACTGCAGCAATTGTTGCCTCACTTGCCGGTAAGGCGAACAGTATCTCCACTATTTTTTCATTAGATATCTATAAACGTTTTATCAATAAAAATGCAACGGATAAAAAAGTGGTCGTGACGGGTCGTTGGGTTGTCGTTGCCGCTTTTATTATTGCATTGATGATAGCACCGGCATTAAAAAGTTTTGGGCAGGGGTTTGCATACATCCAGGAGTTTACCGGGTTTATTTCACCCGGCATATTGGCCATGTTCCTGATGGGATTTTTCTGGAAGCGCTCAAATTCAAACGGTGCAATGGCAGCAACAATTGTAAGCATACCTTTGTCTGCCCTGTTTAAATACTATATTCCTTCTATCCCGTTCATGAACAGGATGGGAATTGTTTTCCTGGCCTGTGTTGCCCTGATAATTTTATTTGGGTTATTGGATCCAAAATCAAAGCAAAATCCGAAGGCGTTGGAGGTAGATAGTGCTATGTTCAAAATGTCACCCGGTTATTTGATCGGAGTAGTAATTGTTTCAGCTATATTAGCTGCATTGTATATTGTTTATTGGTAATTTGGTGAACGGTGAATGGTCAATGGTCAACAGTGAAGGTCAGTTATCCGAAAAACACTCACCACTCACAACTCACCACTCACAGATAAGGAGAAAGTATGAAATATTTATTAGGGATTGATATCGGCTCATCATCAGTAAAGGCAACGTTGCTTGAAATTGCCACCGGCAGGACTGCAGCATCGGCATTTTCACCGTCATCAGAAATGCCAATGGAATCATCCCAACCGGGATTTGCGGACCAGGATCCTGAAATGTGGTGGCGAGAGTTAATAAATGCAGTAAACAAATTGCGTCAACAGGCTTCATTTAATGGTGATGAAGTTGCCGCAATTGGTATCGCTTATCAAATGCATGGTCTTGTTTGTGTAGATAAGAACTTAAAACCACTCCGGTCTTCGATCATTTGGTGTGATAGTCGTGCGGTCAAAATCGGGGATAAGGCTTTTGAAGAATTAGGCAAGAAATATTGTTTAAAGAATTTCCTGAACTCACCAGGGAATTTTACCGCTTCTAAATTAAGATGGGTTAGGAAAAATGAACCGGATATTTATAAGAACATTTTTAAAGTC